>JANNON010000808.1:0-8913 GCA_031399105.1 Blastocatellia bacterium
GTGGATCAACTCCTGAGAAGTCAGGCCAGCGGTCGCTTAGCTGACTTGGGCATCGACCGCGTCACGGCACTTGCGCGCCAGGTAATTGGCGAACTGCGGGCGGAGCTGCGAACGAATGGTACACAAGCGATCGGCAACTCCCGCGAAGCACTCCTGTCCAACGCTATCCAACGTCTCGAACAGGTTTGCCAGGCAGATGCGGTTCCTGGAGTTCGGCGTGTAATCAACGCCACGGGTGTCATCCTGCACACCAATTTGGGTCGTGCGCCTCTTTCTGACGCCGCGCGCGCCGCCGTGGCAAACGCTTCGGGCTACTGCACTCTTGAATACGACGCAACCACTGGCGGACGGGGGCGAAGAGGAAAACGCGTCGAGGATCTCTTAAAGCAACTCACCGGCGCCGAAGATGCTCTGGTCGTTAACAACTGTGCTTCCGCTGCCTTATTGGTCCTGACCGCTTTGGCTCATGACGGCGAGACGCTGGTGTCGCGAGGTGAACTGGTCGAGATCGGAGGCGACTTTCGCGTACCTGACGTGCTGGCAAACTCCGGCACTCGCATGGTGGAGGTTGGCACCACTAACCGGACCAAGCTCGAGGATTACCGGCTGGCGATAAGTGATCGCACGCGTCTCGTGATGCGCATTCACCCGTCCAACTATCGAATCGTCGGCTTCACCGCAGCACCAGAATTATCTGAGTTAACCAAGCTGGCCCACAACGCAGGTCTCGCGCTGTACGAGGATGCGGGCTCTGGACTGCTCGAGGATCTTAGTGCGGTGGGGTTGCGAGATGAACCAATAATTCGCGAGTCAGTTTCGGCCGGTGCCGATGTCGTTTCTTTCAGCGGTGACAAATTGTTGGGTGGGCCTCAGGCAGGCTTGCTGGTGGGTCGGGCAAAGACGATTGAGCTTTTGCGGAAGCACTCTCTCTACCGCGCATTGCGAGCAGACAAACTTGGCCTGGCCGCGCTGGAAGCGAGCCTCGAAGCTTTTGCCAGAGGAACGGCGACAACCGAGATACCAACTCTGAGGATGCTCGCCCTAACTGCTGCGGAAATTAAAGAGCGCGCGCTTAGGATTATCAAGCTGTCCTCACGCGAAGGTTCCGGTCTCAACTTAAACTTGCTAGCCGGCGAATCTGCGGTTGGAGGCGGGTCGGGGCCTAACACTCATCCGGCAACTACGCTCATCGCAATCTCGCACGATCAATTGTCTGCCGACGACATCGAACGAAGACTGCGGCAATTTACCCCACCCATTATTGGGCGAATTGCGGATGACAAAGTGCTGCTCGACCTGCGCACCGTGGAGATTGAGGCGGAAGATGAACTGGTATCCGCCTTGCGCTCAACTTTCGCGGTCTAAATCTACTTTCGTCGCGCTTTGGCGAAATTGCAGTAGAACCTCGCCCCTCATAAAGGTTATACTCCGTTCAGCTTTGCAACCCACGCAGAGTCTGATCTGAAAGCCCTCCTGCTCGGTTCTTTCATTCCTTGCGAAATTTACCCTCTCTTAGACAAGTATGGATCTCTCTGGGACTAGCTCTGCTGGCCTCGGCCTCGATCTTTGTGTGTTGGAACTCAGGCCTAATTCCACTCCAGCGAGCCTTCCTGCTGTCCCCAAAATCGGGTGATTCTGAGCTGTCGTCGATTTCTCCACACCTTGCGACTCTCTTCATGGCAGCGGCAAGCCTCGGTACAGCCCTGGTAATTGAGCGCTTCGGTGCACGTCGCGCGCTGCCATTTGTCAGTGGTGGATTACTCGCTCTCGCGCTGACCAGTCTCATTATCTCCTGGTCAATGGCGATAGATATTCAGTTCACTCCCCTACTTTTCGCAGCGTCTATCACGTCCATTCTCGTACAACTCAATCGCCTCTGTTTTAGAGAACGGCTGCTGACGAAGGACCTCCTGTCATCGGCCAAAAAACTCAGTGCGCTCCAAGTCAGCGAAGTGCAATCACGATTAATGAGTGGGCTGAGACTGATCGAGACTGTGTTGTCGCCGCATGAGGCCGTTGTGTTTCGCTTTGATGAAAGTGGTGAGCTGGTGGTGGCAGCGAGAGTTCGGGCGGAAAGCAGTGGACCACTTGATGAAAGAGATGCCGGTCGAAATGCAACCTGGCGAGGCGGCGTGAAACTCTGCGAGCGTTCGATCAAAGAGAACACGATCATCAGCGAACCAAACGCAAAAGGGGCAGACACATTCAATGTCGCCCTGCCACTACAACACGAGCGACGAATGGTGGGTGCGATGCTGATTCGTCTCGGGACCGGGTTCGAAGAGAGCGATCGGGATCTGCTGGCTGCGGTTGGCGCTCAAATGGCGCGGAACCTCCAGCGCGAAGATGCGTTGCGTTCCAAAGCAAGCCCGTCGTATTTAGGTTTCTTTTCCGCACGCGCCGCTGATCAGAGGTTTGAGTCACTGCACGTGCTCAACGGTCTTCTCAACGAGCAACGGTTTGGCGTCAACGCTCTCTCGTACATCTCAGAAGGTCTTGCCCTCGCCTACCTTGATGGCACACTCGCTTATGCGAACTCGAATCTGCTCAAGTATGCAGAGATCAGTCCCGAACGGTTGAGCAACACTGGTCTACTAAGCCTGCTCGATATCTTTCGCACGGACGTTTTTGACGAACCATCAATTGCAGTCCGCCGAGTTTTGCAAAGCGGCGAGCCTTACGAACGCGAGTTGAGCTACCCTGAGCGTGAAGTCACATATGGACTGCGCATCTCGCTTGTCCGCGCGAATGCCGGGCCGGAAAAGGGCGAGCCGCTGTGCCTCGCTGTGCACCTCAGCGACCTGACAAGCGCAAAGGAACACGAAAAGTTGAAGAGTGACATGATCTCGCTCATGTCACACGAGTTGCGCACGCCTCTTACCAGCATCAATGGCTTTGCCGAACTGCTGACATTGGAACCAGGTGTACCGGAACAAGCAAAGGAGTTTGTGTCAATCATCTCGAACGAGTCGCAGCGGCTTTCACGCATGATCAATACCTTCCTGGCCGTCTCGCAACTGCAGCGCAAGGATAAGCAGGAAGTGATGAAGATACCGTTGCGACTCGATGAAGTGGCGAGAGAGATTGTTACCTCGCTCCAGCCGGTTGCGCGCAAGCGCCGGATCAGATTGGTCGAGCAACAACAAGCCAGTCGACTGCCGCCCGTGGCTGCGGACAAAGGGCTCATCACCCAAGCGGTGAAGAATCTCGTCAGCAATGCCATTAAATACAGTCCTGAACGCACGACCGTGACAGTGACCACCGCTCTTGAGGCTGATGCTGTGCGAGTTTCCGTTGAAGATCGCGGGTACGGCATACCAGCGGAAGCGAAAGAGAAGGTTTGGGAGAAGTTTTATCGCGTAGTGCGCGAAGGTCAGGAGAAAGACGAGGAGTCTACCGGGCTTGGGCTTTCATTCGTGCGTGAAGTAGTTGAGCAACACGGCGGGAATGTCGGACTTGAGAGTGAAGAAGGTCGTGGTTCACGATTCAGCTTTACGCTGCCACGACTGTAGGTCAGAGGGCAGAGATCAGAGATCAGAGATCAGATCTCTAACCTCTGACCTCTGACCTCTGCCCTCTGCCCTCTACCTTCGCACCTTATTGATCGTCCCTCGACACGTCGGCGCGCCACAGATGCACCGCTTCGTATCAGAGTGCAGCGTCGAATAATAGTCGATCGTAATTTCTTCGCCCGGCTCGATGTCTCGCAACGCAATGAATAGAATGTGGTCGTAGACTATTTTCATGAAAGCATTTGGTTCGCAGGAATGATTGATGTAATGCGTGCCATTACCGCCCTTGCTGCCATCGAGACTCCAAAGGTGATCGATACCGCAAATACGCAGGCGCTTTCTGCCTGCTCTCCGCTTGGCTTCCGCGGCAGAGATTAGTTCGCCTGTGTACTCTGCGATCTTGTGCCAGCGTTTGAACTGCGCGGTTGAAAAACAGCCTTGGCCTTCGATAGGCGATTTCTTAATCGTGAGACCGGGAGCAAGTCGAAGTTTCATACTGGGAAGTTGGTGCGCATTCTACCTCAGCCTTCAATGAATGGTCAGAATGTGTTTGCATCAGAAAGAGGTCAAGTTCTGAAAGTCTCACAGTTAGGAAGGCGGACCCTGTCCCCCGCTCTTTCACAACCACGCACCTTCAGATCAACCCTATCAAGATTGAGAGCTAATCTGGAGTTTGAAACTTAAGCGGGGACAGGATCCGCCTTCCTCACTGTGAGACATTCCATCTGGTCTTACCTTACAAAAAGGATTGGCCGCCAAACTCTTGAGCATGGCGGCCATTCCCGTACCAAGGTGCTACGACGCATCGCTACTTGATCTTGAAAGTTCGCGCGATTAGATCCGTTTGATTTCGGATCCGTGACAACTTGTCTTTCAGCCCAGTGAAACGCAGCGCGTAGATGGTGCGATTATCGGCCTGCAAATAGTAGATTCGACCCATCATCGGTTTCCCAGTGCGAACAAACTCATAAGAAACCGTCACACCGCTGAGACGCCCGGAAAACTTTTCTTCCTTGCCTTCAGCGAAACCAGGCATGAAGCGTAGTTTTTGATCGCGGTCGCGACTCGCGAGTGCTGAAGGTGTGGTATCGGCATCGACAACTTCTCTGCGAATCTGCAAGTAACCATCCAGGCGATCGCCGTATACAAACTCCGCGTGCTCGTGCGCGGCATCTGGTTCAGAAATCATGCGCCACGTTGCTGACGGCAAATCGAGTGTGTAATCAACCTTATCGTTGGTGTAAGCAACTTGCGCGGACGCGGCCGAAAAAGCCAAGACCAATAAGAACGACGCCACCATTAGCTTTCGCATAATCAAACTCCGAGAACCCGACCCAGTTTATAGGGACGTCACTCCGTAGGCATCCCTCGTAGATTCCCCTTGATTCCGATCACCTCTCCCAAAGAGGGCGCCCACGGAGTGACGTCCCTACACTGCTTCCGCAAGCCTCGTGAGATGCTTTGTCTATTGCGGATGTTGTCTTAGCGAGACTCAATCGCGCCTAGGGCCTCGCGCTGCTTCGCTATCAGCGTCTTGATGCCGCCTCCCGCGAGCGTCAGCAACTGATCCAATTGTGACTGACTAAACGGCTCTCGTTCGGCCGTCCCCTGCACTTCAATAAATCGCCCGTCTCCGGTGCAGACGATGTTCATGTCGACTTCCGCTTTGGAGTCCTCGTCATACTTTAAGTCAAGCAACGGAGTGTTTCCAACGATGCCAACGCTGATCGCGGCGACATCGGCTGAAAGCAAGCTGCGTGAGATGCGACTGCTTTTGAGTAGTCTTTGATTGGCCAAAGCCAATGCCACATAGGCGCCCGTCACCGCAGCCGTCCGCGTCCCACCATCCGCCTGCAAGACATCGCAGTCCAGCGTAATCGTACGCTCGCCAAGCACCGTCATATCGGCGACAGCTCGCAAGCTCCGTCCAATCAGCCGTTGAATCTCATGTGTCCGCCCGGAAGCACCACCGCGGCCAGTTTCACGAGGCGTTCGCGTTTGAGTAGCGCGTGGCAACATCGCGTACTCAGCCGTGATCCAGCCCTGGCCTTTGTTCCGCAAGAAGGGCGGTACGCGCTCGTCAACTGATGCGGAACAGATCACGCGGGTTTGGCCCATCTCAATCAGCACGGATCCTTCCGCGTATGGTACGAAGCCGGTAGTTATCTTGACTGCACGCAACTCATCGGCGGCGCGTCCGTCACTTCGTTCGAAGCTCATCGTTCCCCCAAACCTCCACCGCCTCAAGAACTGATGGAGTTGCTCCCAGGAATCGTTCGGCGACTCTGCGGAAACGTTCAGCAGCGTCAGTTACATAAAAGTGATCGAGGTCGTCGCAGAGTTCTCGCTCAGTTGCTTGCGGCTTTGAGCTGTTTGCCAACCCACGGGATTTGAGAAGCGATTCAACCTCGATGGCAGCAGCTTCGCCTGAATCTATCAGAGGAACTCGTTCGCCGATAGTCTGCTGGATGACTGTTCGTAGAATTGGATAGTGCGTGCAGCCGAGAACTAACGCGCCCAAATCGCTCGTCTTAAACTGACTCAAATACTCCTCCGCGACTGAACGAGCGACTTCAGTGTCCGCCCAACCTTCCTCTGCGAGCGATACAAACAATGGACACGCGCGTTCGAGGACTCTTGTCCCACGGGCCAATTTCTCGATGGCCCGCGCGTAGGCTTTGCTGTGCACGGTGGCCTCAGTCGCAATCACGCCGATTGGCCTGCCGCTGGCAGCGGCCACAGAAGCAGCCGCTCCGGGTTCGATAACCCCGATCACATCGACGTTGACTGCGTTGCGTATCGCCGGAAGTGCAAGCGCTGACGCCGTGTTGCACGCTACGACTAACAACTTTACACCACGGCTTTCCAGGAATCTGGAATTCTCCAGCGCATACCGTTCGACTGTTTGCAGAGATTTGGTGCCGTAAGGAACTCGTGCGGTATCGCCGAGATAAATGAAATGCTCGTCAGGGAGTCGTTCGTGCAAGGCGCGATAGACGGTCAACCCACCGACGCCGCTATCGAAGATTCCAATTGGAAGAGAGTGCTGCAAAAGAGTAAAGGACGAAGGGTGAAAGAGTAATTGATCCCTCCGCCTTCATCCTTCTTAATTTGGTGGAGGCGCCGAGAATTGAACTCGGATCCAAGAGTCGACGCCGAAAGTCTCTACATGCTTAGTCGCTTCTCTTGCTTGCCCGGCGAGCCGGTCAAAACTTTGCTCCGCACCGAGTAAGTGAAGCGACAAGACCTCGGTAGGAGCTAGTCCGACTTTATCTTGCCCGCTGCCACGGACCGAAACAGCAGGCCAGCTCATCTGAGTGACATCTCAATCCGCGCGCATGAGCAACTTGCGGTGAGACGCCTGCTGCTTAATTAGGCAGCAAGAGCCAATTCATTGTTATTGGCAATTGTTTTTCCCCTACGCTTTTTAACGAGCTGCATAGAGTAGCCCGGCATGCATCCGTCGGTCGCCAGAGTCTCCTGTCGAAGCCTGTCGCCCCCAAAACGAAAGCAAAGTGATTATAGACGGTTTGATGGGTATGTCGAACCGCGCCTTCGCTAGCCGGGACGCCGGGATGCGGGGATGGGGAGACGCGGAGGGCCAGCACCCGACCTCACAAGTGAAACCTCACAGGCGGAATGTCTCACAGTCAGGAAGGCGGGCCCTGTCCCCGCTCAACTTAGTAACCTCACAACTTTGAAGGGGGCACTTCAAAATTGCGGGCAAGTTAATTTTTCCCTCCAATCTTTAGGGATGGGAGGAAGCGGGGACAGGGTCCGCCTTTCCTGACTGCGAGACATTCCGACTTGTAAGGCTTCACCGCTGGTTCGAGCCTCTGAATCGACCACTCCAGGTCTCCCGATTTCCGATCTCCCGGTCTCCCCATCTCCGTGTCTCCCCATCTCTCCATCCCCGCGCCTCGCTTCACAACTCTCTCAAGACAATTTCAACCAGATTTCAGGGTTCTCTAAGTACGCGCGCGTTGGGGGACAGTATTGTCACTTCGCGAACTCCGATGTGGCAACGGTCCTCATCTGCCCCAACTTAACCTAACAATGTGAAGGAGAGACGATGAAAAAGAGCGCGCGGATTAGAACAATGATTGTTCTGACAACACTATCAAGTGTGATCCTATCTTTGATACCCACCATAATCGTGCAGCCTGTGAATGCGCGAAATGACTCAACGGCGAAGCCCGCAACATCCAAGTCCGAAGTTACCTCAGAAGCAGCAGAGACTCGCGCACTCGAAGCCTACGGAAAACTGCCGTTGAGCTTTGAAGCGAACTATGGACAGTCCGACGAGAGCGTGAAATTCCTGACCCGCGGTCAGGGCTACACACTCTTCCTGACTGCCAACGAGGCTGTGCTCACGCTGCGCGACAAAACGCTAAAGCCTGAAGCTGATCTAACCAAGCAGAAACCAAAAAGGGCCCCGGTCAAATCTTCGGTACTGCGCATGAAGTTATTGGGAGCGCGTTCTGATGTCTCGATCAATGGTCAACAACCGCTCGAAGGGAAAGTCAACTACCTGCTTGGGAACGACCAAAGTGAGTGGCAACAAAACGTTCCAACCTATCGCGAAGTGCGCTACAACGAAGTCTGGCCGGGAATCGATATGGTATGGCACAGCAGACAAAACGAGCTGGAATATGACTTCATCGTGAAGCCCGGCGCGGAGGCAACCCAGATCCAGTTGAGATTCGAAGGCGCTGACAAACTGCGAATTGATGCAGAGGGAAACCTGGTAGCTTCAACAAAGGTCGGTGAAGTGGTCCAGCACGCACCCGTGATCTACCAGGAAGGCGCGAGCGGGCGCGAGAGCATCAGCGGAAAGTACAAGCTGAACAGCGAACGGGAAGTTAGTTTCGAAGTTGGTGCCTACGATCTAACCAGGTCGCTCGTGATTGACCCGTTACTGGTTTATTCGACTTATATCGGTGGTAGCACCGAAGAATTTGGTCTTGGTGTTTCGGTGGATAGTTCCGGACAGGCGTTCATCACAGGAGCAATCTTCTTAGACTCCGATTTCCCAGCCGACAACAATATTAGTTTTGACGAATATGCATGCTTTCAAGTGTTCGTGACCAAGTTGAGGGCTGACGGAAGCGGAAGAATCTACTCAACAATCATTGGAACTAATAAGCGGGGCGGCCAGGGTGTGATTGCCAACGACATTGCCATAACCGCTGATGGCAAAGCTTGTATAACCGGGCACGTCGATAATCAATTCAACAACAGCAAGTACCCTGTTACCGACAACGCGTACCAGGGAAATGGAATCGGTTGCGTCGGCACTTGCCAACGGGACAATCGAAACAACGATGCCTTTGTTACCGTCTTAAACGCTGAAGGCAATGACCTCTTCTACTCAACGTTCTTTGGTGGCGATACGCTTCTC
>JANNON010000820.1:0-1639 GCA_031399105.1 Blastocatellia bacterium
CGGCGAGAAATAGCAATCGAAGCATTGGTTAGTGACCAGAGCAGGAACACATATCACAGTCGATAGCCGCAGCAGTGACCCGACGCTACCGCATTCCGGTACTGACTTCATTGCCACTGCGGATTACAGAAAGCTCGCATAACAACTCGCATAACAAAAGCGTCGCATTCCGAAAATATGCTGTTCCTTCCAACTCCTCAGAACGCTGCACCGCTTACGACCAGACTCCGAAAAATCGGAATCACTGCGATCTGCAAACCTGACGAAGTGCCAACTTCTACGAAACCATAAATGCCTTAACCATGATTCTAAAGTTTTCCCACCTCACCGGATGATCTCTTCTCTCGAATCGCCGTCCTGATCGATTGGTCCAACTACGAAGCGAGTAGGCACAGCCTTTGCCCTTCGCCAAAGAGTGTGGTTTCAGTCGTATCCGAGAACTCGGAAAGATCACTCCACGCAGTCCGAAAATGACCGCTCTCCCCGCCCCTTTCAGTTAAGCAACATCAAAGAGGAGTCCACCTATGAGAACAGCGATCAAATTATTGTTGCTGGTTTCTTTGCTTGCCCTGCCGGTGTTTAGTCAATCCAACACAGGCCGCCTGGTTGGCACCGTCTCGGACGCGAGCGGAGTAATTCCCGGAGCGACCGTAGTCATCAGAGACGATCAAACAAACAAAGAACGAACGACCACGACCAGCGGTGACGGGAGCTTCAGCATTTCCCAGCTCGACGTCGGCTCGTACAGCGTGAAGATTTCCGCGGCCGGTCACAAGGCCTTTACCTTTTCGTCGGTGATGATCGATTTCGGTAAAGACTATCCACTTAACCCGACAATGGAACTGGGCGAGATCAGCGAGAGTGCTACCGTGATCGCCGGCTCCGAGATTGTAAATTCAACCAATGCCGAGCTAAGCAATACCGTTAGTCAGCGGCAAGTGCTGGAACTGCCACTCAACGGCCGCAACCCGCTCGCTTTGCTCAACACCATCGCCGGAGCGAATGCGACCAGCGTATCGATTAATGGGCAACGATCTTCTTCAACCAACTACACGCGTGACGGCGTCAACGTGCAGGATAATTTCATTCGCACCGGAGGCTTCGTCCAGGATCGACCCACCGTGGACGACACCGGTGAGTTTACTGTCGTCACTCAAAACGCGAGCGCCGATCAAGGTGGCGGCGGATCAACTCAAGTGCAACTCGTGACGCCACGAGGCGGTCAGGATTTTCACGGCGCGCTTTGGGAATACAATCGCAACGTCAAGTTCGCGGCAAATGATTTCTTTAACAACTCCGCGGGGATTGCGCGTCCCTTCCTTAACCGCAATCAGTTTGGCGGGAAGCTTTCAGGACCGTTGCCATTGCCGAGTTTCGGTGAGGGTGGTCCCACGATTCTGAAGAACAAAGCGTTCTTCTTCGGCCAATACGAACGGTTTGTCCTGCGACAGCAGCGTTCGCTCACCCGGACCATTCTGCGAAACTCCGCACGCACGGGAAACTTTACTTACGTCGACAACAGCGGCGTCACGCGAACCGTGAATGTGCTTTCCGGCGCCGGCTTTACCGGTCAAATTCCGGCAGCTGCCGGCGGAGCGATCGGTGTTGATCCAGTCATTCAAGCGCGAGTGCTGAATCT
>JANNON010000824.1:0-2930 GCA_031399105.1 Blastocatellia bacterium
CCTCCGACATCTCCCAACGTAATGAATGCTTCTGTTTTGTCATTTTATTTCCCTCCTGAACGCGCTGACCTTCATCTCGCACTTGAACTGGCCAGCCTTCTCGATGGTTTAACGTGTAATTAGAGTCCCGCTAACAGCTACACCGAGAACAGTTCCTTTGAACGATTTTCCGGCTTCATCCATCACCAATTCGCCATAGCCGGCGATCACATCGGGTAAATTTGGGGCATTGGGTGCCCTGCGCATTACCGTGAAGAGCAGTGTGTTGTCGACGACCTTGCCGTCCCTAATGACGCCGAGGTCGGCGGAGTTGGCGTTCAATCGACCCGTCACCCGATCGCCGGTTTGCTGGAATAGCATCGTTAAGAACGATCCGCCAAAATCTGCTTTCCAAGCTCCAGCGAACTGAATTGCGCGATTAAGTAATGGCGAAGCGCCCTTTTCGCTCGAGGAATCTTGCGTAGGCGGGTCGGGCTCGCATTCGATCACCTTGAAGCCGGCACAACCGGGATTTAGGCAATTGGCTCGTCCGTTGATTGTTACCGTACGACCAACACCTGGCGCTTTCTCGAAACTACGTGCCCCGAGTGGGAAGCCCCTCTCTTTTTTGCAATAGGCGTCGGCGGCCGGTTTGCCGCAGTTGACGCCCAACTCAAGGCACCAGTCCAGGCGCGAGTCGGTGAGACCATTGTTCGTGATCCACGGCGATTCGAAGACGGTGGCTGTTCCCACGCATTGGATCATCTTAAAGCCGGCACAGTCGGGATTGTCGCAACGCTCATGGTCACTGAGGGTGAACGTAGGACGGACATGCTCGGCTTTCTCGAATTTGGTCGCCCTCCCATAACCACGCAAGTGGCAAAAGGCGTCGGCGGCCGGTTTGCCGCAATTGACACCCAACTCCCGGCACCAGTCCAGACGCTGCCTACTCCAATTAATCGAAATGTCCGGCGAGTAGTAACCCTGAGATCGATTATCCTGGGACTTGGCGGGCGCACTGGCCAGGAGTATGGCCGCGAAGAGTCCGGCAAAAAGGCATATCCGAGGAAAGTTCATAACCGTATCCTCCAAAAAAAATTAATCTGCCAAAAGGTATCCGGCCTGGAAAGCAAGCCAGGGCTAGTGTCAGCGTGGAGAAGCGCCCGCCCATGTTCTGCCCCCGCGCTTAAATGGGAGGAAGACTTCTGCGTAGAGGGAATGCTCTCTCGTTCTTTGGCCGCTTGTCCGAGAAGCGGGCAAGGCGATCTTATTGGTTGTTAACGTCCAATGAGAGTTCCGCTCGTGGCAACGCCAAGAACAGTGCCTTTGAACGATTTTCCGCCTGCATCCATCACCAATTCTCCAATGCCCACGAACTCATCGGGTGAAGGACGCCCATTAAACGAGGGCCTTGAACGCACTACCTTAAAGCGCAGTGTGTTGTCGATGACGCTGCCTTCCCTAATGACACCGAGGTCTGCGGAGTTGGCGTTCAATTGCCCCGTCACCCGATCGCCGGTTTGCTGGAATAACATCGTCAAGTGCGACCCGCCAAAATTTGCTTGCCAGGCGCCAGCGAAATTAGGAGCGCGCGTGGCCTTCCAGGTGCCGCCCGAAGTGTCATCGGGGTTCTTAGTCGCGCTATACGTGCCTTCAAACGATTGGCCGTCGGATGAAATCGTGAAGCGACCCGAGCGCCGACCCTCATCTGAAGACCATGTGAAACGCAGCACGTTGTCTTTCACGGTTCCTTTAAGCGCGCCCTCCAAGGGCTTATCCGTCACCTCGCCGAGGATGTGATAGCTCCCAATCACAACCTTAAAATCAGAGCGGTCGTGCCGTAGCGTAATGACCAATGTTTCGCCCTTGTCGGTAATGGTGTTCCACACGCCGGCGAAGTTGGCATTATTCGGATTTGGGGGTTGGCCTTGAGCGCTCACTGTTACGGAAACGAGTAGCAGTAAAGTGCTAAGAACGAGCAACAAGGTTTGAGGTGTATTCTTCATGATGTTTCGAGTACCTCTTCCAACTTGAACCTCGATGAACAGGGCAAGCAATTTCATTGGTTTTAACGTGTAATTAGAGTTCCGCTCGTAGCAACGCCGAGAACAGTTCCTTTGAACGATTTCCCACCAGCGTCCATCACCAATTCTCCATAGCCGACGATCACATCGGGTAAATTTGGGGCATTGGGTGCACTGCGCACGACCGTGAAGCGCAGTGTGTTGTCGACGACCCTGCCGTCCCTAACGACGCCGAGGTCGGCGGAGTTGGCGTTCAATTGCCCCGTCACCCGAACGCCGCTTTGCTGGAATATCATCGTCAAGACCGAGCCGCCAAAACTTGTTTGCCAGGCTCCAGCGAAATTAGGCGCACGTGTGCCGTTCCAGGTGCCGCCCGAAGTGTCATCGGGGTTAGTGCTCGCGCTCAACGTGCCTTCAAAAGATTGGCCGTCGGACGAAAGCGTGAAGCGGCCCGCGCCCTGACCACCGTCCTCAATCCATGTGAAACGCAACACGGTGCCTGTCACCGTGCCCTTAATCGAGCTTTGGTTCTGCGGTACTGGTTCTGCCGTGGAGGCCGACACTTTCACAAACGCATTAATCGAGCGGTCCACTGGCTTATTGCTACCGGTCAGACCGTTAACGCCGTAGCTCCCCGTCACAATGTAGCCGCGGCCCTGCGCTAGCGTTATGACGATTTTTTTGCCCTTGCCGGTAACGGTGTTCCAGGTGCCGCTGAAATCGGCGTTATTCGAGCGTCGGTCTTGAGCGTTCCCTGTTTCGCCGGAACCTCTACGTCGGTCTTGAGCGCTCGCTGTTACGGAAACGACTAGCAGTAGGGTGCTAAGAACCAGGAGCAAGGTTTGAGTTGTTTTCTTCATCATGTTTCGAGTACCTCATCTCATCGGAATCGTGACGGTTTCATACGTACCCGCATGGGGCTGTTTT
>JANNON010000889.1:0-2388 GCA_031399105.1 Blastocatellia bacterium
ACTCGTGCAAAGATCTTCAGTCGCTCTCGTTCCTTCGCGCTCATCCACAAGTGTCCTTCCATTTGTCCACCCTTTCGGGCAGACATCCTAGAGGACTTTTCTATTCGGTTTCGCAGAGGGCGCTTTTATCTAGTTACCACATTTGTAATGCACCTCGCTTGGCTCAACTTTGACCGTTATGTTATCTTGACCAACTTTGATCCCAGCCAGTTTTCCGTTAATGCAAAAGTTTGAAGGAGTTCAAAACAGAGTATGGCTACGCCTAGCGACAATGTGAGCACTAACGGCCAATCAGCAGGCAAAGTGGTGCAGATTATCGGTCCCGTGGTGGACGTTGAATTCGACGAGAAATCCCTGCCGCCGATCTATCAGGCGCTCCGGATTGTTTCCGAAGGCTTCGATGTGCCGACGCCGATCGACGTGATTGCCGAAGTGCAACAGCACCTCGGCGAAGGCCGCGTTCGCACGGTTTCCATGTTGCCAACTGACGGCATGGTGCGCGGAATGAAAGCGATCGACACGGGCGGTCCCATCACGATGCCGGTAGGCGAGGGAACGTTGGGCCGCGTGCTGAACGTTGTCGGACAACCGGTTGATAATCTTGGCGACGTTAAGCACACGCAACGCTATCCGATTCATCGTCACGCCCCGAGCTTCGAAGAGCAGTCAACCGAACTCGAGATGTTTGAAACCGGCATCAAGGTCATCGACTTGATTCAGCCGTTCGTGCGCGGTGGGAAGATCGGCTTGTTTGGCGGCGCGGGTGTTGGCAAGACCGTTATCGTGATGGAGTTGATTAACAACATCGCGAAAGCGCGTTCAGGTTTCTCGGTGTTCGCCGGCGTGGGAGAAAGAACTCGCGAAGGAAACGATTTGCTTCGCGAAATGGTCGAATCGCAAGTCATCAATTTCGGCGAGAGTTTCTACAAGCACCTTGAAGAGACCGGCGAGTTCGATATGACGAAGGTCGACATGAATGCCATTGAGCAATCGAAGGTGGCTTTGATCTACGGCCAGATGACCGAACCTCCCGGAGCGCGCCTGCGAGTCGCTTTGTCCGGCTTGACCGTCGCCGAGTATTTCCGCGATCAGGGCCTGGATGTGTTGCTCTTCATCGATAACATCTTCCGTTTCACTCAAGCAGGTTCAGAGGTTTCCGCGTTGCTTGGTCGTATGCCTTCGGCGGTGGGTTATCAGCCGAACCTCGCAAGTGAGATGGGCGAAATGCAGGAGCGCATTACTTCTACCAAGACGGGCTCGATCACGTCGATTCAAGCCGTCTACGTCCCTGCTGATGATTACACCGATCCCGCGCCCGCCACTACATTCGCGCACCTTGATGCTGTCACCGCGCTCTCGAGACAAATCGTGGAGTTGGGTATTTATCCGGCGGTCGATCCGCTGGGTTCGTCGTCGCGCATTCTGGATCCGCGCATCATCGGCGAGGAGCACTACAATACGGCCCAGGATGTGAAACGGGTGTTGCAGCGTTACAAGGATCTTCAGGACATCATCGCAATTCTTGGTCTGGACGAGCTTTCGGATGAGGACAAGCTGATTGTGTCGCGCGCTCGGAAGATTCAGCGCTTCTTCTCGCAGCCGTTCTTTGTCGCTTCGCAGTTCACGGGTTTGGAAGGAAAGTACGTCAAACTCGAAGACACGATCAAAGGCTTCCGCGAGATCGTTGAGGGCAAGCATGACGATCTTCCCGAACAGGCGTTCTACATGGTCGGAACAATCGAAGAAGCAGTGAAGAAAGGCGAATCAATCGCGCAATAAGTGATAAGGATAGGGAACGAGTCACGAGCGAAGACTTTCATCCTTCATCCTTCCGCCTTCATCCTTATTCAGTATGGCTAAACTTCAACTTGAAATAGTGACACCAGAGCGGCGAGTGCTATCGGAATCCGTGGACATGGTTACTGTTCCGGGACTCGGCGGCGAGTTGGGAATCCTGCCCGGCCACACACCATTAATCTCTCAACTACAAACAGGCATCCTTTCGTATTCACAAGGCGGAGCGACGTTTCAACTGCTTGTTTCCGGCGGCTTCATTGAAGTCAGCGACGATAAAGTTTCGCTGTTGGCGGATGTGGCGGAGAGACCGGAAGAGATAGATGCTGCTCGCGCGCGACTCTTACGCGAACAACTTGAGAAGCAAGTGAATGCGTGGACCGGAAGCGAGGAAGAGTTGGCGACAGCCCGCGAAGAATTGGAGCGATCGCAGGTGCGGTTGCAGTTGGCCGCCTCGGCTAGATAGTCCAAAGACAACAAAAGGCTCACGATGTGTTCGAAGTCGCTTCACACATCGTGGGCCTTTTCTGTTTTTACGATCAAGCCTTCCAGCCTTGAGAGGTTGATCGGAAAAGTGAATGGTTGGGAAGAAGC
>JANNON010000928.1:0-2998 GCA_031399105.1 Blastocatellia bacterium
CCGCGCCATTGGCGCTCTGCGGGTTTCCCAGATATCCCATCAGGTTGTCGAAGATGCTGCCATCGTGATCCTTGTTGATGGCATTGTGTAAATTTTCGGCTTCCTGCGGCTGCGCAGCGTTACGTGCTAGTGCAGCGATCAGCAACGGCACAGCTATCTGAACAGCCGTGTTAGCTTTCGCTTCACTGATCCCTAAACGTTTAGCGATTGTAGAGACCGCACCACCGGCCAGTTGTTGAGTGATGATTTGCGTAATTGCATTCATTGATTCTTACTCCTTCTACTTTCCATTTCTGACTGAAATCAAGTTTGGTTCGAATCGGGGCGCGAAGGTCACAGCTTAAAGACTGTTCTGAGAGCCTCCGGAGTAGAGTTTTAAACAACGAGATAATAACCCTGAATAGCGCGCTATCAAACTGAGCGCGTCGGATTGCCCAGGAAGTCGATCGCGTAGAGATCGAAGATGTTGGCTAATGCTCTCGCGTGCTCGTCGTTGATCTACACAAACTCGAGCTGGCCGCTCTCGATCACTGTGCTGGATCCGAGGCCAAATCACGGTCGAGAGTCCGCGAAATCTTCTCCAGGTTCAAGCTACGCGCGGAGGCGTTGAAAATTTCGCGGTAGGTACCGTTGTGCTCATACAACTCCTCGTGCGTGCCGCTTTCCATCAAATGTCCCTCTTTTAGGACGTAGATCATCTCGGCATCAATGATCTGGGAAATGCTGTGAGAAATCACAACCACCGTGCGGTCTTCTTTAATGGCATCGAGACTGTTCTTGATCTGCTCGGTGGCAACCGCGTCAAGACTTGCCGTTGGTTCGTCAAGAAATATTATCGGAGGATCCTTAAGAAACAGTCGCGCTATCGCAATGCGTTGTTGCTGTCCGCCAGATAGCAAGTTTGCGTCCGCCTGATACTTTTTTGGCAACTGCTCGATCTGCTCATGAAGGAATGCTTTGCGGGCGGCATCTTGAACCTGGACCAATGAGGCATCCACCTTTCCGTAGCGAATGTTCTCTTCGATTGTTCCCTTGAAGATGTGGTTCTTTTGTAATACGAGGCCGATACTGGCGCGCAGTAAATCGGTCTGGTATTCAGCCAACTCTCTACCATCCAGGAGGATCTTGCCGCTCGTTGGATCATAGAACCTCGTGAGCAGGTTCAGCAGGGTGGACTTTCCTGCTCCGGAAAGACCGACGAATGCCACTGTCTTCCCGTGCGGAATCTTCATGTTGATGTGATGCAAAGCCTGGGTTCCATTTGGATAGGTAAAACTCACATCAATCAATTCAAAGCTGCCGTTTAGTTTTGAGACTCCGAGTTTGCCACTGCTTTCAATCTGGTCGTCTGCGTCGAGGATTTGGAAATAACCCTCTGCGTAGGTCAGCGCATCGTTCATCTCGTCATAGATACGATGCAACTGTCTAATTGGCGCGGAGACGTTATTGAACAACATGATATGAAACATGATCGCGCCGAGGGACATTTGGCCTCGCAGCACCAGATAGGCGGTGAGGATGATGATCAGCACGACTCCGATCTGTTCCACAAAGGTCTTGAGTCCATCAAAGAGGAAGTTCGTTCGTCGTTGCTTGAGTTGCGCGTTGACAAGGTTTTGCTGCAAGCGGACCTGCTTCTCCTTCTCATACTCCTCGCGCACAAATGATTTGATTACGACGATTGACTCGATGATGTTGTGCAGGCCGTTGTTCTTCTCCTCACGCAGAGCGCGCAGACCACGGCGAGCTCCCTTCAGGATTGCAGCTTGTCGTTGACTCAACAGAAAGTAGATTGGAAGGATGGCTGAGGCGACCAACCCGACATAGACATTGGCGTTGAACATTACAATCAGCGCCATGATGGCGTTGGCAAAGAGCGGCAGGATATCGATGAAAGTGCTCTGGACGATCCTTGTCAGACTCTCAGCGCCGCGATCGATGCGCGTTTGCAGAATTCCTGTTTGGTTTTCTCTGTCACTGTAAAATCCGAGTTGATACGTCAAGATCTTCTCGACCGCAAACTGCGAAAGTCTGCTGGAAACGTTCACCCGAATTTTCTCGCCAAAGAGGTTCTGTCCATATCGCAAGCCGGTGTTTAGTATCTCCTTCGCAAAAAGAATTGCGCTGATCACCAGCAAGAGCGAGGCGCCTTCAGTAGCGGTTTTGCCTTCCCGCAACAGTCTTTCTATCGTGTCGACTGTGTAGCGCAGGACGATCGGATTAACTTGCGCCACAAACGCGCCGAGGAGGGTGAGCAGGAGTGAGAAGATAACCCAACGCAAATGAGGTCTAACGAAGGGCACGAGTCGCCGTATGATCTGCCAAATGCTCATTGGCGAATCTTAGACGACTCGACCGACAAACGCTGAATGCCTTTGAAGCAAAACCTAACCTGTCGCCACTGATGTGAGGCTAAGCTGGTGCGGGCGAGGCCGCCCGCCCCCAGACTACGCCTTGTGTGATCGAAACTTATACCTGGTTGTAGCGAAGTATTTCTATCTCATCACTTCGCGGTTCGTGAAGAGTATTGCGTCAAAGTGTTGGGAAAGATCTGTACTTCGGAAGGCGCTCGACCCTTATTTGCCGCGAGCACGGTGTCCGCCTTGATGCCCTTCCCATACGTTCCTTCCATGTCGCTTTTGTCGGGTGATATCACAGATCCCTTTAGCGAGATGCCGCCAAACAACCCTTTGCTTCGCGAGTACGAAAGAATTTCAGCATCGAACTTGGCATCAGTTGAGGCGGCCGCTGTACGGCCTACTGGCCCAGCAGCGACAGAAGCTTCACTACCGAGTTCGAATCTGTCGGAGAGTAAGTTCCTCATTCCACTTTCGTTCATAATCAACAGCACAAAGTCAGTCGATTGACCGCCAATCTGCAGTCCCACACTGCCGCCTTTGATCTCGAAATAAGCCGGCGCCGACCAGCCCGAGCGAGTGCGGCAACTGGCGACACCGCGGCCGCCCTGACCGCCAACGATGAATCCACCCTTGATGAC
>JANNON010000012.1:0-4846 GCA_031399105.1 Blastocatellia bacterium
TCGCAATCACCACCAAGGGCACTTCGGAAACTAACCACTGCGCCAAAACTTTTCCTACTACCACGAGGTAAAGCGGTTGAGGCGTGAGCAGAATCTGCTCAAGCGTCCCATCCTGAAAGTCGTTCCCAAACAGCCTGCCCAGCGAAAGCAGCGACGCCAGCAACGCCGCAACCCAAACCACACCGGGCGCAATCGATCGTAGCAACTGCGTTTCCGGACCCACGCCCAATGGGAAAAGGCTGACGACGATCACAAAGAAAAATAGCGTGGAAAGAACATCCGCGCGCCGTCGCCAGGCAAGAGTCAGATCGCGCGCGAGGATCCAGCGGAACATTGATAGTGTAGACGGTGCGCTCACTATACGAGTTCGACCCGCTGAAACGAACCGGCAGCAAAAGTAAATTCCTCGTGGGTAGCGACGATCGCCATGCCCCCTTCGACCAAATGGCTCTCGATGAGCTTATGCATTAGCTGGACCGCCGCCCTGTCCAGTGACGTCAACACTTCGTCAAGCACCCAAAGTTTTGTGTCCTCTATCAATAGCCGCGCCAACGCCGATCGGCGTTGTTGACCCTGCGACAAAAACCGAATGGGTAACTCCTCACGGCCCTTGAGCCCCATCATCGCCAGAGTTTCAAAGGCTCGTTCGACCGTCAGGGCTTTTCCCTTGAGGCCATTTGAGATGCGCAGATTCTCTACTGAACTAAGTTCATCTTTCACGCCGTTGCGATGTCCGAGGTAGGTGAAGTCCGAGGAAAATTCCTCAGCCAATGAGTGAATACTCTCACCATTCCACAAAACCGCGCCTTCCTCAGGTTTCATCAGGCCGGAGATTATGCGCAACAGACTAGTCTTACCGCTGCCGTTGGGACCGGTGATTTGAAGAAAACTTCCCGGGCTTACGGTGAAGTTGAGACTGCTAAAGAGACGACGATTTCCGCGTACGCAGCCGAGATTACTTACTGCCAACATGCGTGTACCCGCTCTCGATCGTATCGATCGATTTCCGGAAGCATTGAATAGGACGCCAGGGAGTTATGATAGCCGACGAGAAGTACACTTGTCATTTGGAAGCTCAGCGCTGCGAAAATGTAGGGGTGTCCCTCTGTGGGCACCCCTTGTTAGTTAGAAGGATCTTGGTATCCGACGAGGGATGTCTAAGGAGGGACACCCCTACATTTTCGCCGCGCGCGGAACAATCCCTTGCCGAGGCGAATGAATTCAGTTAAAAGAGACTCCACTCCTTTTTATATGACGTCCCGCTTACAAAAAGAGTCGCGCCCAACAGCCAGCCCAAACGCGCCTGTTGTCTATCCGTTTGCTGCAATCGTCGGTCAAGAGGAGATGAAGGTCGGACTGATACTCAACGCCATCGATCCATTACTGGGTGGCGTGCTGATTATGGGACATCGCGGCACCGGAAAATCAACCGCCGTGAGAGCGCTCGGGGAACTCCTGCCGCAGATCTCCGTCGTTACAGATTGTCTGTTTAGTTGCGATCCGGGGGACTCTGCAAATTTCTGCGAAAGCTGCGAATCCTCTCTGTCACAACCTGGGAGAGTTGCGCGCCACAAGCGTCCAGTCGCTGTCGTCGAACTGCCACTTGGCGCCACCGAGGATCGAGTCTGCGGCAGCATCGATATCCAGCGCGCACTGACCGATGGCACAAAGTCCTTCGAGCCCGGTCTGCTCGCACGTGCCAATCGAGGGTTTCTTTATATCGACGAGGTAAACCTGCTAGAGGATCATCTGGTCGATCTGCTTCTGGATGTTGCTGCCACGGGGCGTCACAAAGTTGAGCGCGAGAGTATCTCAGTCGAGCATCCGGCGCAGTTTGTACTTATTGGATCTGGTAATCCGGAAGAGGGCGAGCTCCGTCCGCAGTTGCTCGATCGCTTTGGCTTGCACGTGGAGGTTTTAACTGAGAACGATCTCGATCGTCGCGTCGAGATCGTCGAGCGTCGTCAATCGTTTGAAACTGATCGCGCTCAGTTTCTCTCTGACTTTGCGGAAGAGCAGTCGCGATTGCGTAGCAGTATCTCACGCGCGAGAAGGATTCTTCCGGCGATTAAACTCGAGCGAGGAATGCTGCGAAAGATCGCAGAACTCTGTTCCGAGTTGAGGCTCGATGGTCATCGCGGGGAGCTTACGATTACTCGCGCTGCCCGCGCATTCGCTGCCCTGGAGAGTCGAAGAAGAGTAAGTGAGAGTGACGTAAGGAAAGTGACGCCAATGGCTTTACGACATCGGTTGCGGCGCGAACCATTCGAAGAGACGGGGAGTCACGAACGAATCGAACGAGCGTTGGATAAGATCTTTGATGGAACAAAGAGCGGCGATCGTTCAGATGATGGCCCGGCTGGCAATGGCTTTTCATCGCAGGAGCCTGGAGGAAGTGACAGAAGTGAAAAGGCCCGTGCAAAGTCTCGAGCCACTGGCTCGGCCGCGAGTGCGACGGATCGGAAGAGTAGGCAACCGGATCAACAGAACTTAGAGTCGCGGTTATCACCCGTGAAGAAAGATGGGCTGGCCCAGGCTGATTTCGAGAGACTGCAGACAGCTGGGCGCAACCGGAATTCCGATGCGCTGCGAGGCCGGCGGAACCGCAGCGGAAAACGGGTTTTGAATAACGAGCGCGGCCGGTATTCGTGGGCGGTTTATTCCGAGGGTTCACACATTGCGGTGGACGCAACCATGCGCGCATTGGCCGCTTCAAATTTTGTAGCAACCGACACAACGTCTACACCCAACACCCAACACCCACTACCCTTTCCCCTCTCCGCGCTGCGCTACAAGCAGTTCAGCCGCAAGCGAGGCTCACTCTACATTCTGGCAATTGACGCATCGGGCAGCATGGCGCCGCGTCGAATCAGCCGCGCGAGGGAAGTGGCCCTCGGACTCTTGCGCGATGCTTACATCAGAAGGGACTGCGTGGCGATCGTCGTGTTTCGCGGCGCGGCTGCCGAGGTTGTGCTGCCGCCTTCAAGAAGTATCTTGCGGGCAAAACGTGCGCTTGATTGTTTGACTATTGGTGGCGGCACCCCACTCTCAGCGGGTGTGTTGTGTTCGTTACAACTGGCGAAGCAGTCTCGCGCACAACATGGGGAACCGGTGGTGCTGCTGTTTACAGATGGTCACGCCAACGTATCCTTGCGTAGCCAGGCTCAAAGTGATCGCAGCGAGCGAAACCTGTGGATAGGAGCAGAACTGTCGGAGCTCGGACGCGCGTTGAAGCAGGCGGGCGTCACCGCCTTCGTGGTGGATGTGCAGGATAGCTTTAGTTCGATCGGCGACGCACAGGCCGTCGCGGACAAGTTAGGCAGCAAATTGATCAAGATTGACGCGAATCAAAGATCTGAGGCTCTGCCGCATTCCTTGCGGTAAGCCTCCGGCTTACCGAATGCTCGTTTTCAAAATGAGGCTGCGCCTTCCGATCGATCAATGAGGCGTAGCCTGACTAAATTGGATTTGGTTCGGTAAGCCAAAGGCTTACCGCAAGGAAGGCGGCAGAGCCGCAGTGATGGCACCTTCAACGAAAGCATCAATATCTTCCTCTGAAGCTCGCGATGAGCGCGTACTGGCGCTCTACAATCAGCTGATCGAGATCGAGCGGCGGCTGATTCCTACCGGCTTGCACGTCTTTGGTCAACCGCCGCCCATTAAGAATCGCGCCGACATGCTCAGCATGATTGCCTCTTTCGATCGTCCCGAAGTCGGTGCGCGTGCGTTACCGGATCTGGTTTCCGAAGCACTCGGTCTGGCAACTTATTCAGAAACGATCACTGCCGGACGAAACGACGAAGCCAGTCTGAAGCAGCGAGAGAGGATCGAGCACTTAGTCGCCCAATCAATAGATGTTTTTGTTAACGAGGGAGCGGTGGCGGCGAGCGAATGGCTCAAGCAACACACAGGAATCAAGACCGAAGTCTCTCGCCCGATGTTCGAATTGCTCGCGCAGATATCGTCACAGCTTCAAACGAACAACGAGAACGAGAGCTTGCTCAGAGCTTTGCGGGGAGAATTTATCGCCGCTGGCCCAGGTGCGGACATTGTTCAGAATCCGGCAATCCTTCCCACCGGAAGAAACACCCACGCAATAAATCCTTATCTCGTGCCCTCGTCCACAGCGTTCACGCGCGCCGAAAGTGTCGTGCGAAATCTGTTGAATCGCTACGTTGAAGAAAATGGCCGCTATCCGTTCGCAATGGCGCTCGTGCTTTGGGGCTTGGACAACATCAAGACGCAAGGCGAAGGTGTGGCCCAGGCGCTCTGGTTGTTGGGTGTAAGACCGAAACGCGATTCACTAAACCGAGCCACCGAAGTCGAAGTGATTACGCTGGAAGAGCTGGGCCGGCCCAGGATTGATGTGGTGATGACCGTCTCCGGGATCTTCCGAGACTTGTTCAGCCCAACGATGCATCTGCTCGACAAAGCAGTTCGGCTCGTCGCGCAGCTTGATGAACCCGTCGAGTTGAACTACGTGCGGCGTCATATCCTGGAGCAGATGTGCAGTGAGTCATGCGAGTTTGACGACGCGGCTTTGCGTGTCTTCTCCAATGCGCCAGGAAACTATGGCGCCAACGTAAACTTCATGGTGACCGACTCGCAGTGGGAGCGCGAAGAGACGCTTGGCGATCTGTTTGTTACCCGGAAGTGCTTTGCCTATGGACGCGACTCGCAGGGACGTTCATTTGATGGCCGCGAAGCTCGAGCGGCGATGGATGTGGCGCTGACCCGCGTCGAAGCTACGTATCAAAACATCGACACGTTTGAGATCGGCATTACGGATGTCGATCACTATTTCGAATATCTGGGCGGTATATCGAAAGCGGTTGAGAAGCGCGCG
>JANNON010000050.1:0-3010 GCA_031399105.1 Blastocatellia bacterium
GATCCGGAGAAGAACTGGAAGTTCTCGGCCGCTGACGTTAATGAGCGCGGGTTCTGGGACGCATATCAGAATGCCTATGAGGACACGATTCGCAACACCGCGACCAAAGAGGCGCCGTGGTACGTCGTGCCGGCAGATAACAAGTGGTTTACCCGCATCGTCGTCGCTTCCGCGTTGATAGACATGTTGGCGTCGTTGAATCTTGCCTATCCCAAAGCAGGACCAGAAAAGCAGGAGGAGTTCGCCACCGCCAAGCAGAAACTGCTGGCAGAGGGCTAGCGGCGTGGTCCGACTGTAATCACCGAGCGCAGCGACCGGGTCCGATTGGTAAGCAAAATTTGTCCCCCGTTGTTGAATCCCCTCGGAAACTACCGGTCGCGACCGCCCTACGGTCTGAATGTCACCGCGTTTTCTATTCTCAGCGCCTAAGGAACTGTCACAACTGACAGTGTCGCCCAAGCTTCACTTCTCCTAAAGTCTACCCGGTTGCGAAGGGTGCCAGAGTGGCTCCCACCCGATCATTACCAGATCCGAGACTGCCTTCCCAGATTTCCATGGACCAACCAAACACTGGACGCATAGCAAGGTTCTTGCCGGGACTTGCCGCGCTGGCGCGATACGATCGTTCGTGGTTTTCGAGCGATCTGATCGCGGGGTTGTCGGTCGCCGCCGTCGCGGTGCCGATAGCAATAGCATACTCTCAACTCGCGGCTGTCCCGCCGGCTCATGGTCTCTATGCCAGCATTTTGCCACTTGTCGCTTACGCGATCTTCGGTACTTCCCGGCAGTTGATTCTCGCGCCGGATGCAGCGACCTGCGCCGTGATCGCGACTATTGTCGCGCCGCTCGCCGCCGGCAATCCGGACCAGATAATTCCCCTCACGATGGCGGTTACAGTAATCACAGGGATCTTTTGCATTGTGGCCGGCATCGCGCGGCTGGGCTTTCTCACAAACTTTCTGGCGCGACCTATTCTGACGGGTTACCTGAATGGCATTGCGCTAAGCATCATCAGCGGACAGCTCGGAAGACTATTTGGATTTTCATTGTCGCCGGCGGGTTTCTTCCGCCTGCTCTGGCAGTTTGTCGAAAAACTTGGACAGACACATACGCTTACGTTGGCAATTGGTCTAGGCACCTTTGCCTTGCTGCGAGTGCTAAAGCATCTGGCGCCGAAAGTCCCATCTGCCTTGGTCGCTGTCGTGGTGGGAATCGCAGCGTCGTTCTTCTTCAATCTGGGTGAACGCGGGGTGGCAGTTTTGGGATCGATTCCGGCGGGATTGCCGTCGCTGATTTTTACGTCAATTAGCACGGATGCCCTGGGACCGTTAGTGTTAGGCGCGGCTGGGTTGGCGCTGATCAGCTTCAACAGCGGCATGGTGACGGCCCGCAGCTTTGCCGTAAAGAATCGCTATGAGATCGATTCCAATAAAGAGTTCATCGCATTGGGTGTCGCGGATATTGGAGCGGCCTTGATGCAGGGCTTTGCCGTCAGCGGCGCGGATTCGCGCACTGCCGTCAACGATTCAGTGGGCGGCAAGAGCCAGGTAACCGGGCTGATCGCGGCTGGTCTTCTCGTCCTGGTGCTTCTCTTTCTGACGAGCCCGTTGGCGCTCTTGCCGATCACCGTGCTGGCCGCAGTGCTGATCAATGCGGCGCTGGGACTTTTCGATTTCAAGAGTCTGATAAACCTGCGGCACATCAGCATGCCTGAATTTCGTGTCTCGCTGCTCGCAACGTTGGGTGTCATTACCTTAGGTGTTCTGCCCGGAGTTGCGATCGCTGTGGGGATGGCGATTTTGCTGGTGCTGATTAGGGCATCAAACCCGCGTGATGCAGTGCTGGGGAGAGTTCCAGGTGCGGAAGGGTTCCACGATATCAAAGAAACCCGCGAGGCCGAGGCGATTCCGGGTCTCATAATTTACCGCTTTGAATCAGCATTACTTTTCTTTAACTCCGACTGCTTCAAATCGCGAATTAGAGATCTTGTCAAAACCGAAACCCCGCGACCGCGACAGTTTCTGCTCGATGCCGAGTCTATGCCGCTGCTTGATACGACTGGCGCGGCAACTCTTGAAGAGGTGATCGAAGAGCTATCAGGACAGGGCGTTGATTTCGCGATGGCAAGGGCTAATGGTCGTGTGCGCCTCATGTTGGAACGTACTGGGCTGAAACAGAAGATTGGGGATGCGAAATTGTTTACGACGATCGATTCAGCCGTCGCTGCGTTTCGAGGGACCGAGCGTGTTGAAGTCGCGTGATTCGCAAAGACGGGGTGGGAATTCTCTATGAAACAAACGATCAACTTCTTGTTTTCCTGACAAGTTTGCAACCCAGCTCCGTCATCCCGTAGGGATGTAATGTTTATAGAGAGCTGCTGAGAAAAGAGTCTTCCCCGCTCCAGAGGGAGCGGAACAATCGGCGAGGTCACATATTCATCGCCTGAACATTACGCTCCGCTGGAGCGCGAGTCGTGGGTAAGGGCGTCTATAAACATGCGGCTCCTCTAAAGCCCAGGGTGTTGGTTGCGGCCTAAGCCGCGCTGTGAAAGCCCCAAGCTAAAGATTCATTTCTACGCGCAACGCCGATCAGGTAGACGAGGAAGCTCTGAATGTGTGCGAGCCCGCATCACACGCTTTCGAACGGCGCTGGCCCGTGGTACTGGCGCTTCTCGTAGTGCTCGTCCTGCTGGCGCTGTTGCCGGAACGCATCCGCTTATTTCCGAACTGGATGCCCTTCGTCATAGGGGCCATCGTGATAACACCGCTTATCGCGGTTGGCATCACGTCCGCCAGGGCGAGTTGGCTGCTCATCGAGCGTTATTGCACTCGTATTTGGAGCAATCGGAATAATCGCAGTTCTTTTGAGCCTGGTGAGCGTGCTCGGCGCCATGGTGAATCGTTCGGGAGAGGTTAACGGGTTGGAACTGTTCGTATCGAGCATTGCTTTGTGGGTCAACAACGTGCTCGTATTCTCGTTGTTGTATTGGCAGATTGACCGCGGCGGACCA
>JANNON010000059.1:0-9766 GCA_031399105.1 Blastocatellia bacterium
GAGGGCAGACCTCCAACGATCCTGTGGGACAAGTTTGCCAAGAACATTGCTGCGGAACTGTTCTCCACAAAAGAACCCGCGGTCCGGGAAGCTATCGAGTACTTGACCGAGAATCCACCCTACAAACAGGTAGTTAAGGACCGCGAGCTGAGTTGGGAGTCGCCATCAGAATCTGACGATCCCAGTCGGGATGCTGTTGTGCTGATCACTTCGGTCAGGACGGTTAGAAACAATCTCTTTCATGGCGGCAAAGAAGCCATCGGTACGTTGGCGGAACGTGACCGGCTGCTGCTGATAAGCTGTCTAAACTTACTTTCATTTGCTGTTAGTTTAGAGAAGGACGTCCTTCACTTCTTCGTTGAACGCCCGGCTGAGGCTGGCGCTGCTTAAGAATAATCGCTGTGGGATCCGCTTCCGGGTCTCCACAATTCGGAGTTCCTTATGCCAGAAACTAATCACGTCACACCTGACTCTGGTGATCCACTCTTGCTGGTCGGTACGATGAAAGGCGCGTTTGTGCTGCGTTCCGATCGGAACCGAAATGATTGGCAAGTTGGTGGGCCATACTTTCCCGGCCGCGCGATCTATGCGATGGCGTACGACAATCGCAAGGGTCGCAGGCGACTTTGGGCAGCAGTCAATAGTTCTTTCTGGGGCTCTTATCTAAGTTCGTCTGACGATTTTGGTAAGACCTGGACCGAGCCGGAGACTTATGGCGTTAAGTTTCCTGAAGACGCTGAGATGTCAGTGAAGCAGATCTGGCAACTCGTTCCCGGAAATGCTGACGAGCCGGACACGCTTTATTGTGGCGTTGAACCGGCATCGTTGTTTCGGTCAGATGATGCTGGCGAGACCTGGGCCTTAGTAAAAGGGTTGCACGATCATCCGCATCGTCCACAGTGGCAGCCGGGCGGCGGCGGTTTATGCCTCCACACAATCCTGCCTGATCCCAAGAACAAAGAACGAATTCATATCGCGATTTCCACGGGCGGCGTCTATCGAACGGATGATGGTGGGGCGAGTTGGCAGCCGCGCAATGTTGGCGTCCGAGCGCAGTTTCTGCCTCCCGAAATGCATTACCCGGAGTTTGGCCAATGCGTGCACAAGATTGTCAGTCATCCAAGTAATCCTGATCGGCTATTCCTGCAGAATCATTGGGGACTGTACAAAAGCGACGATGGTGCAGATTCCTGGAGCGACATCGCCAATGGCGTCCCTTCCGATTTTGGTTTTGCGCTAGACATCGATCCCCACGAGCCCAACACGGCGTACAT
Source organism: Blastocatellia bacterium (assembly GCA_031399105.1). GTDB lineage: Bacteria > Acidobacteriota > Blastocatellia > Pyrinomonadales > Pyrinomonadaceae > PSRF01. The sequence goes on from JANNON010000059.1 coordinate 1,275, forward strand.
CATTCCGCTTGAATCGGATGAGTTTCGTTGTACTCCGGAAGCCAAGCTGCGCGTCTATCGAACGCAGAACGGTGGCGAGTCGTGGGAGCCCTTGATCAATGGACTGCCGCAAGAGAACGCGTTTGAGACTGTGTTGCGCGACGGCATGTCTACTGACGGTATGAATCCAACCGGAATCTACTTCGGCACACGCAATGGCCGGCTGTTTGGCTCGAGCGATGCAGGCGCAACGTGGAAAACGATTGAAGAAGGACTGCCGCAGGTGGTTTGCGTGAAGACAGCACAGGCGTGAATCGCGCGGCTCTGCCGCATTCCTTGCGGTAAGCCTCTGGCTTACCGAGCCTGGCCTAACAAGAAAGGCTGCCCCTGTCTGAAGTTCAGGCTGGATACGACAAACTGAGACCTCTCAATGAGAATACCTAAACCCATCATCACTTTGGCGCTACTCGCGCTCATTGTGTCCGCCGCGTTCGCTCAGGAAAAAACCGAGCCGCAGTTCAAGTTAGTCGAATTCCATATGGCTTTGCTGAAGGCTGGTCCCAAAGCAGCAAGCACTGAGGACGCAAAGAAGATTCATCTGAAGCAACACACCTACTTTGAAGAGCTCATCAAATCCGGCAAGGTGGTGCTTGGTGGACCAGTGGAAGAAGCCGGCGATTTGAAGGGGATATATGTCTTTCGCGCAAAGACGGCTGACGAGGCGCGCGCCTTGGCCGAAGCGGATCCGGCGGTGATGGCCGGCATGCTAACGTTCGAAATGATCCCCTGGTGGTCGGAAGAAGTGATGAAGCCGGCGGCGTTGCCGATGAAATTTCAAAGGGCGTACCTCGCATTCTTAGTCCGTGGATCTAAGTGGACCCCCGAGAAGACTCCGGAAACGGAGGCGGTCCAAAAAGCGCATTTGGCGAACATCGGCAAGCTGGCCGAGACCGGGAAACTCGTCGTTGCTGGTCCTTTTGGCGGCACCGGCACTAATCGTCTCCGAGGAATCTTTGTCTTCAAGGTGGCGTCGCTGGAGGAAGCAAAGAGCTTGGCCGATACCGATCCGGCGGTGCAGGCTGGACGCCTGGCACTCGAGATTTATCCGTGGCTCGTGCCGGAAGGGATGCTGCCGTAAAAGAAGTTTCGAGTTTCGAGTTTCGAGTTTCTTTTGTGCTCCTCGAAGACTGATAGCTTGGGTTGCCGAAACCGATCAAAAACTCGAAACTTGAAACTCGAAACTCGAAACTTCTTTATGCTTACCATCAACATCGCCGGCTTCTTAACCGATTTCACCAACGGCGAGCGTGAGATCCAGATCAATTCGGCGGCCGCGGATGTTGAAGCAGCGCTCAAAGAACTTTGGCGATTGCATGTAGGCCTTCGCGATCGCGTTGTCAATGAACAAGGGCAAGTCCGTCAGCATGTAAATATTTTTCTTAACACCGAGAACGTAAAACGTCTCGATTCGCTAGCGACCGCGATTAAGGACGGTGATGAGATTACAATCCTGCCGTCAGTGAGTGGCGGCTGAAATGGCTTTCACAAAACTAAATACTCCGCGGTAAATCTGCGGGGTAAAGCCTTGGACAGGCGCAAAGCAATCAGAACTGCGGAGCGCAGCGACCGGGCCGACGCCAAAAATCCAACTGGTTTTGAAAGTGATCTCAGCTACTCTAGTTATTTAAGTGCTTCATCAGAATCGGCCCGGTCGCTGCGCTCCGCGGTTCTGATTGCTTCTTTTCGCCCCTGCCGCAGTTTTTGTGCAAAAGCAGGCTGAAATGGTAACTGTCGGAACTGGGATGTAACCATGGTGTTTCCGGACCAAACTCAAAGTCGGACTCTGAAAGGCCATGCACTCTGAAACTGTAAAATCATTCTATAAAGCTGTTAAGCGTGGGGAGATAGCGACGGTAGAGGCGATGGTGAAAGTAACTCCAGAGCTTGTCAGCACCAGGCATGAACAGGCCACGCCGCTGCATTTTGCTGCCATTGAAAACCAGCGCGAGATGGTGGATCTGCTGCTGCGCTCCCACGCTGATCTGAATGCGCGCGATGATGAGTTCAACATGACGCCGATCGGGTGGGCCAATGAAAAGGGCCACCGCAACATGGTGGAATATCTTGCCAGTCAAGGTGCGAAAATGGATTTATACTCCGCTGCCGCGCTTGGACTAACGGATCGCGTCCGGCAGTTTCTAGCAGAAAGTTCAGTTGAGGTTAACGAATTCAAACACTACGGCGCCCCGATTCACGAGGCGAGTCTTTGGGGCCATGTAGAAATAGTAAAGCTGTTACTAGCGCATGGGGCCGACGCGAGTTTAAGAAACACTCACGGGCAGACTGCGTTGGAGATTGCGCTGAGTCAACTGGAAACGCGTTGCAGGTCGACACCTATCGTCAACGATTCGAGGCGGACAGAGATCGAGAGCGGCTGCCGAGAAGTAGTTGATTTGCTCCAAGGAAACCTAATCGCAAATTGAATTGAGGGTCAAATGAAAGCTGTATGGAATGACGCAACGCTGGCTGAGAGCGATAAGACGGTGGTGGTGGAAGGCAATAATTACTTTCCTCCCGACTCCATCAACCGAGAGTTCTTCCGGCCCAGTAACACCCATACGACCTGTCCCTGGAAAGGCGAGGCGAGCTACTACGACATCGTGGTCGATGGCGAAACCAATAAAGACGCCGCGTGGTATTACCCGGAAACGAAACCGGCCGCGGATGAAATTAAGGGTTACGTTGCTTTTTGGCGAGGGGTGAAAGTGGGCGACTAGATGTTGGATGTCAGATGTCGGATGTTAGTACTAACATCCAGCATCTGACATCTAACATCTACTTGAAACGGAACTGTTCTAATCGGCACACCGTATATCTGACGCCATGTACTGTCCCACTTGTGGTTCGGAAGAACGTCAACTTAGCCAGTACTGCCGCGCTTGCGGAACCGACCTGCGCAATGTGCGCATAACGCTCGAACGCCCGGATGCAGTCACGGCTTCTGCAATCACGGCTCGTGACCATATCAGCAGAGCGATTGCCGATAAGATTCGCGAGGCGCAGTCTGCAAGTGAACTTCACAAAGTTGCCGAAGACGTGCTGCCGGAGATTGAGAAATTTTTAGAGTCTCCCGAAGAGAAGCGGTTGCGACGCGTGCGTGCCGGGGTTGTCACGGCCTTCATTGGAATAGGCGCAATGCTGGGTGGGGTTCTCGCGAGTGTGCAGGATCCTGATTTAATGGTCCTGGTCTTTCCAGGGGCGATCGCGTTCTTCATCGGACTCGCGGTACTGCTTAATGGCATCATGTTCACGATTCCGAAGAAGGGTTTGCCAAACCGTTTGACCGGAGACTTTGTGCCGCCGCAACTCGACGCTAAAAGGAACCAGGGAACGCTGGACACCGCGGACTTCTCACCCGCACAAAGCTTAGCGGGCGCAATAGAACGTGGCCCAATTGCAGGCTCAGTAACCGAACACACCACCAAGCATCTCACCGACAAGCAGTGATCCTGTTGCCTCCATCCTGAAGATGAAGTCAGTACAATCTCGGTTGCGTCGCGTCTGGCCAGTGAGAACACGGACCTGACAATTGGTATCCGCTTGCACAAAAACCCGAGCACCACAATGAGCCGTGTGTCGTTAGGCTCGGAACTTCGTTTAGCAATCAGAACCGTTGAGCGAATCGACGGGGCCAACACGACAGAAATCAACTGGTCTTGATGAGGCTCTCTTCTTTTCTAATCGAGTGTGCTCCTTGGAGATCGGCCCGGTCGCTTCGCTCAACGGTTCTGACTGCTTCGCCTATCCTGTGCCTGCTTTTTGTGCAAAGCCGTCGGTATCCGCAGCGGGGACCCGACGCTACCGTGAAGCGGTACTGACTCATTGCCATTGCACAGTCCGACCAAACCCCACTCACAAGCAATGCCGCAGCTCCTGCTGCGCGCGGACGGATCATCCAATGATCATGATTTGCCCCGGCCTCAACTCCACCACCGCTTCTCGCACAAAGGGCATCAAGGCATGACACTCGTTCAACTGCGTCGTTTTTGAATGGAGAACTATGATTGCGATGTTGTATTTAGGAAGGTGCTGCTGAGGACGCAGATTTCTGTCGCCGGTGATGAATACATCAAAGTCCCATTGTGCTTTAGTCAATAAGTCGCCATTTTTTAGACCCGACCAACCAGCCTTCTGAACTGACACACACTGATGATCGGGCAACTCACGACAGAGTCGTCAGTCAAGGCATTCATCAACTAGAACGCGCATTTGTGAGGCTTATACTTTTCTAACATCTTGAGCTTGCCAGCTTCGATCACGGCAATAACTTGTTCGCGCTTCACCGAAGGAAACGCTTCCAGACATTCGTCGACTGAATCTCCACCCTCAAGAGAATCGATGAGGTTCTGTAGTGGAACACGAGTTCCGACGAAAACGGGAGTACCCCCCAAGATTTCCGGATCCGAATGGATAATCTCTGTTTCCTGATCGCTCATGGGCAGACTATAGCAAGGAAGATCGTCGGAGTTGTTAGCCCTACGATGAAAAATCGCGGATGTCCTTGAACGGCTTCTCGCTGTCCGCGAAGTCCGGGCGATAGTAGTGCGCAGCGCCGTCGTACTCCTGCATCCAGCCTTCATCCAGATCTAAATCTGCAAGCGCCGAAACCGCACGCAGCCATTCAGTCTCCGTTATCCGTCGCGAGAGCAGCAGGTACCGTTGGTTTGAACTCGCCTGATGAATCGGATAGTACTGGGCCATTAGCGAGATCGTCACACGCGGACTTAGTTCATCGCGGATCCACTCCAACGATTCGCGTACGCCGGCAATATCGTTCGGCAAGACCAGCAACCGGATTACCAGGCCGCGCTTGAGTAACCCTTCTTCGTCAAACACGAGTGCCTCGCCAGTTTGACGGTACATCTCTTTAATTGCCGTGCGCGCGTGCTCGCGGTAATCCCGCACTTTTGAATAGGTGTAGCCTGCTTCACTTTCCGCATATTTCAAATCCGGAAGATAAACATCCACGACGCCATCGAGCAGTCGCAATACTTCGACAGAATCATAAGAGTTTGTGTTGTAGACGATCGGAAGTTTTAGACCCTGTTTGGCTGCGAGCAGGATTGCGCGCGCGAGCTGCGGTGCAAAGTGAGTCGGCGAAACAAAGTTGATGTTATGACAACCACGCGCCTGTAACTCCAACATCATTTCAGCTAAACGTTCGTGACTAACTTCGTTCTGCAACTGCTCTTTGTGAGTTTGCGAAATCTGATAGTTCTGGCAATACACACAACGGAGGTTGCAGTTGCCAAAAAAGATGTTGCCCGCGCCATGCTTGCCAACCAGCGGCGGCTCTTCGCCAAAGTGAGCAGTGTAAGAGGAGACAATCGGCAGCCGTCCGGAATAGCAAGCGGCGAGCTCGTTAGCGAGACGATTGTTCAAGCAGTCGCGCGGACACACCGTGCAGCGCTCCAAAAGCTTTTCGAGCGCCTCGACACGACGCGGCAGTTCACCATTCGCTAACAATTTCAGGTAGGAAGGTCGCATCGTTTTAGTTAAGGGTGCCTGCGAAAGTGGACGAAGTGCGGTTTATGGTGTTCGACGATCTCGGCCGGTGCGATGCGCTGCGTTTGTCGCCAGATAAAATCCATCTCCCTGTGAATCGTGCTGAGCGCGAGCCGCGCCTCAAAAATCAATAACATGCTCCCGTAGAAAAGAAAGCAGGCACCGGTGAGACCAAGCACAACAGGCAGCAACGTGTAGCGTCCGGTAAGCGCCACGATTCCGATTGCTACGCTGGTCGCGACGAACATTCCCAGACCAAGATAGAAACTGACCATCGAGCGCTGCAGGATGCGCGCGCGACTGGTGAGCTTGTCGAGTTGTTCAAAGATAATGGCTTGTCGTTCTTTGGCGACCTCACTATTGCCGGCTTTCTCAGCAATCTCTTCCAACTTGTCAGACAAGGCACGGACGCGATCAACGACCCTGCCTAAGCGAGCCGACGTGGAAAGGATCATGCTGCCACAAGCCGAGATTAGGACCGCCGGCGTGATCATCGCCGTCAGGACGGCAATCGCTGAAGACATTTGATCCATTGATGGAAGTATTCAGTTGTCCTTCTGCAGTTGTCCGTAGTCAGTTGTCCGTTGTTCTCTTACGGACCTATTTTGATCCTTCTCAAGGAATCTTCCTGCGTTTGGCTGAAGAACAACTGACAACGGACCACTGACAACTGACCTCCTCAAACATCTATTCCTTTTTTTCCACCGCCAGCGTCCTCACATAGTTCACCACGTGCCAACGTTCTTCCTCTGTCATCACCTTCTCGCGGCCCGGCATGATGCCGTCAATGCCCAACGTGATCTTCCAGAAGGCCTCGCCGTCAGTAATCTTGGTCATGCGTTCCTTGTTGGAAAGGTCGGCAGGCTTGCGTCGCAGTTTAGGTAAGTTTTCCTGGTTACCCGCACCAGATTCGCCGTGACAGAAGACACAACCTTTGCGAGGCGTCCCGTAAAGTTCCTTGCCTTTAGCTATCGACTCCTCGGACGACGCTACCGGATTCTTAGTCTTATCGGCGTCCGCAGGTAGCTCCCAATGACGCTTGGAAAAATCCGGTTCCTGCGGCGCCGCCATCCCGCGCGGCGCGTCAGGCTTTGTTGGCGGGCTGCTCTTGTTTGTTGATGAAGGTTGCGGGTCCTGGCTTGGTCCCTGGCCAAACGATTGAAGGGCGAGCGTCGTAAGAATCACCGCGACGGGAATAAGAACCACAAGTCTGTTCAACCGTTTCATGGGCCAACTCCTTAGTTTGTACTTTGATTGTGCTCGCCTTACGTAGTCCTGCGCTTGCGCCTCACCGGTACTTTCTTTTTGACCGGCGTGGCGGCTTTCGTGGCGGCTTCGTCTTTTTTAGGAGCGGTTTGCTTCTTGATGAAATCCAAAATCACCTGCTGCGGAACGTCGGCGCGCAAAACGACTTCGCTTTCTTCGGCTGTAAAGCTCAGGGCCTTCAAAGCCATTTGCGCGGTCGGATCGGGAATGGATTTCGCCTGGGCCATCAGACCTGAGAAAAGATTTCTCATGATCTTAGCCGTATCCGGATTGTCGGCATTCATGGATGCACGCAAGACAAAATTCGTGGCATCCATGGTGACGGCAGCGTAGAAATCACCCAACTGGGATTCGCAGCGTGGCGTACGCTCAGCGGCTTCAGTTCCGCGCATGCCAAAACTTTTCGCGAACGCTGCCCAGGGTGAACCGGCGGCGCTGATCAGTGCATTCGGATCTCGCAACAGCGAATTCAAGCTTTCACTCGAGATACGTCCCGTTCCTTCGCCTGCATCGATGGCCGCTTTTAGGTAACCCGGACTGCCCACGGCGACCGTCGTGGCGTTCAGAGCCACGACGCCAAGCTCGGAAAAGGACTTGAGGATGGGGTTCTTTTCAGCCTCCTTAACGATGGGATCGATGGTCATCAGGCTGATTGTCTTCGCACCGTACTTTTCATCGCGGAACTTGTTTCCGGATGCCATCCTGGCCAAAGTGAGTAATGACTCCGCGCTGAAATCGCCACTGGTAATCGCCATCACCTCCGGCAAGTTAAAGCCCAGCTCTGCCGTGGGCTTGCGAAAACGCACAGCGATTACGAGATACTCAATCTGCGAAGGATCGATCCCGGCGTTCTGTTTCAGTTCCGTAAACACTTGGCGCATGCCGGCCAGATCTTTTTCCGACATCAGTTTTGGCGCGGCTTCGTTAAGGATTCGCTGCGGGCTCAGATAAATCAACGTATCCGCTTCGGGTAGCGTTGCGAGCGCGCTAATTACCGTCTGGTTTGGCGCCGGTTCCATGGCGGTTGCAGTCAGCGCGGCTTGCGCGAACGCAGTAGTAGTGATGACGGCGAGCGTCAATATCAATCCGAATAGTTGAGCGTATTTCTTCAAGGGAATTGCCTCCGTAGCAAGGTTTAGGTGCGGCGGTATCTTCACACAGATGCAAGCCGCACGTCACGTGATTAGTTCAGGCAGCTTTGTGTGTCACTTGCAAATTCAATGGACGGGCGAGCGGCGATGCATCAAGTAATTGGCACTGGTGATACCCCGCGGATCTCTGTGCAAAAGCGTAATCTCAGATGCTCTCAAGCTGTCTTAGAGTGAAGTCGTCAGTCACATTCCCCGTGTTGAGCGTGGTTGCTGGTTCAAAGAGCAGCACATGACATTCTTCATCAGCCACTGGCCGATGATCGACGCCGCGTGGAACGACGAGCATTTCACCTTCTTCCAACCAGATCTCACGGTTGGCTTGCTCACTTTCTGAATCGCGGTACTCCATGCGAAAGCGGCCCTTCACGACCAGGAACAGTTCGTCCTCTACGTCGTGATGATGCCAGGTGAAAGGTCCTTTGAACTTTACCAGTTTGACTAGTTGGTTATTCAACTCGCCGACGATCTTTGGACTCCAATATTCGGAGAAGACGGAGAGCTTCTGCTGGAGAATTGCCGCCGCGGCGCGGC
>JANNON010000098.1:0-2795 GCA_031399105.1 Blastocatellia bacterium
GACCGCCGCGCTTCCACCACGAGGTCAAACCAGGGGACGTTGTGCGTCTCCGATCTGACGTAGTCCGGCTCCGCACAAAGATGGGCCGGTTCCGGGCAACCGCGCATGTGAATGATTGCCCTGTCGCTGAGATGGCGATGCTTGCAGCAATAAAGCTGCCGTAGCGCCAAATATGCTCAGCTAAATCGGACGGCAGATCTGACGTGGACTGCTGTTTTCAGGATGTTTGTAGGCTACTTTCTGTAGTTTATAGAATACGGAAATGGCTAACAGCACGGGTGAACAATGTGTCATAGGACAATAAATAAGGCGGTCTGGCTTGAATTTGTCAGTCTTTGTTTGCCACAATGTATCCGTAGACGTCCTACGTAGCTCAAACGGAGCTCCAAATGAATGCGATTGTCGATATCCGCCGCTTTTCGGCAGCCCAACGTACGCAAGTCGAAACCCGGGTCGACCCAGAGTTCGGTGTCTATTGGGCCTTTATGAACCCGAAGCCGCGCGCGTGTATTACCAGCGAACTGTTGGGGGATCTGCAAGCAGTCGTAGACGCATTGTCGATTGATGGCGGACTAGTTGCGCATGATGGACACACACACCAAATTCGGTACGGCGTGATTGCCTCGCGCACACCCCAAATATTCAATCTGGGCGGAGATTTGGAGCTATTCCGCAACGCAATAGGGGCGCAAGACCGTAACGCGTTGCTGCGCTACGGGGAGCGTTGCGTTGATGTGTTGTTGCCGTGGCACCAAAACTGTGGCGGTCAGATCACGACGCTCGCTTTGGTGCAGGGCGAGGCCTTGGGCGGTGGCTTCGAGGGGGCGCTTTCTGCTTCCGTTCTGGTTGCTGAAGAGTCGTCGCGAATGGGATTTCCCGAGATTTTATTCAATCTCTTCCCTGGCATGGGGGCATACAGCTTCCTTTCTCGCAAGGTCGGCCGCCAAGCTGCTGAGCGGATCATCACTAGTGGAACGGTGTACTCGGCGCGCGAACTCTACGACATGGGTGTCGTTGATGTGATCACGCCGGACGGAACCGGTGAGGCCGCGGTCTACAGCTACATCCGGAAGCACGCGAAGCAGGGAAATGGCCGACGCGCATTCGAACGCGCTCGCGGAGAAGTCGAAACGCTCACACGTGATGAAATGATTCGAGTCTTAACCGTATGGGTTGACGCAGCACTTAAGCTCGAGGAGCGTGATCTTCGTATGATGGAGCGGCTTGTGAGGGCGCAGCAGAATCGCGCAGTCAATGACAACACGGTTCGGACCGCCAACATTTTTCCGCTGCAAGCAATGGGGTCTGGAGACTAGTCCATCCACCGCCTGTTTAACCTGGCGAGCGGCGGCTGTTGCGGCGCGTTTCGAGATGTTTCTCTAACTCCGCGATTGTTCGGGCGACAGCTCCATCAAGCTCTTCCGTCAATTGGGCAGCACGTAGCCTCAAGTTTTCGTGCGTGAGTTTTTCTAGGCGCGTCGCAAATTGAGTGAGTTGAGTTGCACCAACACTCGCCGCGCCGCCCTTCAGTGCATGCGCAGCATCTTTAACAAGTTCGTAGCGCCTTTGGCTTAATGCATCCGCAATTTGACTACTAAGGCGCTCCGTATCTCCTTTGAATCCGCGCAGCAGGCGTTCAACGAACGTCTCGTCAGGAGAGAGTCGGGACAGATCGTCTAACACTGCCGCGTCTAGGGGTGGAACGTCGACAACAGTGAGCGTTGGGCGTTCGTCGCTTGGTATCGGTGGTCGTATGGCTGGCCGATCGCTTTCAACCGATAGGTGACGTTCAATTGCTTCAAGCAGCAGCGAAGCACGCAAGGGCTTGGGTATGAATTCGACAGCGCCAGCGCGATGACATTCGTCGATCGCGTCTATGGTCACGTTCGCCGATAGGATCAGAACTGGTATCGGGTTCGGCGTCGTAAAACGGTAAAGTTTCAAGGCTTCTATGCCTGACACCAACGGCATGGAGAGATCGAACAGTGCCAAGTCGAAACCACCTCGTTCCAACGCATCCAGCGCTTTTTCTCCATTCTCTACGATCGTTACGCGATGACCGCCGCTTTCTAATATCAGCTGCGCAACTCGCTGATTAGTTGCGTTGTCCTCAGCGACTAGAATCCGAGCGCCTCTAAGTTTATGGACTTTGCTTGCGGGCCCCGCCCTAGTCTCAGTGGCTGCGACGGCTCGGCTGTTGACAGCGAGCTCGTGACTAAGATCGAGACCCTGCTGATCCGTAGGCTCAAGCGGAACTTCGATCCAAAACAGCGAGCCTTCACCTACGCTGCTTTCTAGCCCAATCGTGCCACCCATTTGCTGCGTTAGGTGGCGCGCAATCGTGGTTCCGAGCCCAGTTCCTCCATACACGCGCGTGATCGAGTCATCCGCTTGAGTGAAGGGCTCAAATATCAGGGTTTGCTTGTCCGCCGGTATTCCGACGCCGGTATCCTTTACTTCAACTCTTAGGCATCGCGTATCCCCCTCGCCGCTGAGAAGCCTCGCTCGGAGTATTACTTCACCACGTTCAGTGAACTTTACTGCGTTAGCCAGCAGGTTTAAGACAACTTGGCGCAGGTGATGAGAGTCACCGAGGAACCAACCCGACACCTCCGGCGCAATATCTACGTTCACCGCAAGTCCTTTATATCTGGCTTGCGGGAGGATTACTTTAACCGTCGCCGGCAGGAGGGAAGACGGCTGGAACGGCCTGCGTTCGATTGTGACTCGTCCCGCTTCGATCTTGGAAAGATCCAGGACGTCTTCAATCTGAGCGAGCAGGAGATGAGCCGACG
>JANNON010000099.1:0-5594 GCA_031399105.1 Blastocatellia bacterium
AATGAAAAATGGCAAATGACATATGGAAAATGCTTGGTCTTTCCACCTGATTCAGCGCCGCCTCCTACCCGGCGCTGACCCAGTCCGTCGCGGACCTGGCGCCTGCGCCGGAGTTGTTCCTTTGAAATAGCCGAGGTCACGAGCCTTGAGTACGAGTGCTGCGGCAATTGGCGCCGCTGAACGCGAGCCGTAGCCGCCACCTTCCACTATCACGGCCATTGCGAGTTGCGGACGATCCAGTGGAGCAATGCAGAGAAACCAACCGTCGATGCGTGGATTATCCTCATCCATGATCGTCTCTTGATACTCGCGAATGATATTGCCTTTATTGTCCTTCTCGACGCGGCGGCGAGTCTTTGGCGCCCCGGTCTTAGGATCGTAGACGGGAACCACTTTCTGCGCCGTCCCGGTCTTGCCGCCAGTGACAATTCCGGCGGCCTTCACTGGTGCGAAAACTCCCCGCGCAGTACCGCTTGATCCGCCGGTAACCAGACCCATCACGCTACGCATTCTCTCCGCAGCTTGCGGCGACACTACCTGCTTGAACACTTCGGGCGGGCGATCGAATTCCATCTTGGGCTTCATCAGCTTGCCTTCCATGTTGCCGATCGTGGCCGCCGACATCGCCATCTGTAACGGTGTCATCTGTCCCGCGTATCCCTGACCATAGCCGATCAACGCGAGGTCGTATCGCGTCACCTGCTTCCCGGTGACGATGGTGGATTCACGAGGGGCCAGCGCGCGCTTCACTGCATCAGTGCTTGCGTTCCAGATTTCTGGCAGCTTTCGTCCTCGCAACGCTTCCGCCGGCGTGTCGTACGCACCGATGCCAATCAGTTGCGCTGCTTGCTTCAACTTCTCCGGGCCCAGCTTGACTCCCATCTGTGCGAAGTACTGGTTACAAGAGACCTCGTAAGCGACATCGATCCCGATACTTCCATGCACTTCGCCGGGCCCCGCGTCGTCATAGATCACATTCGCGCCCGGCGCGGCATAGTAACCGCCGCCAGTACAGGTGAACTTCGTATCCTGATAACCAGCAACAAAGGCTGCCGTCATCGTGACGGTTTTGAAAGTCGAGCCGGGAATGTAATAGGCGCCCAAAGCTCTGCTGACCAGTGGCTTGTCCCGCTCATTCGCTTCGAACTTAATCCAGGTGGTTTCGTCTGCGACCTCTTTTAAACTGTAGGACGGTTCGCTATACATCGCGAGCACTTCACCTGTTTGCGGATTCAGAACAACAACTGCGCCATGCTTACCTTTCAGCAGGTCCACCGCTGCCTGCTGCAACTCGCGATCAATCGTGATGCGAACATCAGAGTTGCCTTTGAACTGCATCGTCTTTCCTTGAACGATGTCCCACGCCTCGGGAAGCGCCCCGCTTTGCACCCCAAACAACGCACGCTCTAGTCCCGGATCGCCTCGATCAGATCCAAAGATGTGAGCGAAGGGACGGTCCATCGGATACTCCCGTCTAATATTTCCTTCCGAATCGCGGCGATAAAGAGCAAGGGCTTTGTCCAGCCTGCCACTGCGATCGAGTATCCAGCCTCGCAGCGTCGATTCAGACAGTCTGCGATTACGCAGATCCTTGTAACTCAACTCCTGAAACTTTTGGTTCTTCTCCGCCGCGTAATGGGCCCAGTACACATGAAAACCGAGCAGGGAAAACGCCATGAGAACAAACAACCAACGCAAGGTGCGCAAACCTCTGTTGGTCGAAGTCGAACCGAGACGTTTCTTTACAGCGTCGGGAAGATCGGCAGGCACTGTGGCTGCGGTCGATCCACTGCGCAGGCGATTCCGCAAGAGCGAAATCAACAACAGCAAAATGATGAGCGCAAATCCGCCCAGGTAGATGAGCGTAATCAACGCCGGCATCTTTTCCGGCAAGGGTACTGGCGTTGGTGTGGCGGTGGGAGACTGAAGAAGAATCGATAGGAGTGGCATCGACAGAATTTTTTGCTATGCAGAAGCTCTATGACGTGCGAGTAAAATACTCTTGTTCAATCATTCTTTCTAAAGCGGACCTCAATATCTCCAAAGCTAACCACGTCGCCGGCTTCGATTACGCGGGCCTCGCCATAGGAAATTCGACGGCCATTGATGAACGTGCCGTTCGTTGAACCGGTGTCGGCCACCAAAAGAGTTCCTTCGAGATTCATCATTACGGTCGCATGAATTTTTGAGACGCTTGAATCGTTTAAGGAGATGTCGTTGTCTGAAACGCGACCTACATTCATTCGCCGGCCGCCCGGTTTGAATGGCAGTGTGATCTCATTAGTTCTGTCCCGCAGGGTGATACGAACCTGGACCTGAACATCGGGAATGATCGGAGCAGCTTTTGGAGGCGCGACTCCGGGTTGCACTTTCTTCGCCTCATCTGCGAGTCGAAGTTCTTCCTCGAACTCCCCAAATGAGGGATCGACGGAAATTCCGGTCGTGAAGATATCGACTTCGGTTTCAACTGCCACCGGCGCCAGAGTTCGATAACGATGGTCGTTTATGTGATCGATTGCGGCGGCGAGCACTTCGTGCTCCAACTCTTTGATAATCTCCGGCGGTGCCTCTGAATGCGTGCCCCACTCGAGTTTTAGTTTGAAGTGATGTGGTGCGATGCGGCCTTTGCCTCCTTCATCGCGCACTCGCTCATCCATCAAGCGCTTCATGCGATCGATTAACTGAGAAGTGGTCAAGCCTCCCTTGGGATCGACGGTGCGACCGAAGCCGCGGTCCACAACGTCGCCGACACCCTCAAGGACACGGCGAAGCAAACGCTCCGGCAGCGCCTCTTCGCGTCGTTTCTTTCCAGCCGGTTTAAGCTCTTCAGTCATATCAAGAAATACGCCAGCGGGTGCAACAGTTTCCATTAAGGTCAGAATAGAACCGTCCACAGATTACACAGATGTCACAGATAGGGATATTAAGCGCAACGTAACTGCATTCAGGCTTTTCTCTGGCATCTGTGTAATCTGTGTAATCTGTGGATAAGGCTTCTGAAAAATGAGATTCAGCCCCGATTGCAATTGGCTACCTACGAAAAAACGCAGCCTCAAATTGACTGCGTAGAACCAACTGATTGCTGCCAATGGCGACATTCTAGCTGAAAGTCACAAAGGCAGCCATAGATTACGCGGATTGGGTAGTGATGCAGTTTGAGGTCCGTCAAAGAACGCGCCGTGAAAGTCACGAAGTCAGTACCAACTCGCGGTAGCGGGTGGGGCGCATCAACGCGCAATTCTGGGGTTTAACACTCCATACACCCCACCACCCCACCCGCACCCGCGAGGCGGTACTGACCTCATGACACCCGATCGAATCGTGAACGGGCAAACTGCATCACTCTCCGCAGATTTCACAGATTATCCACGCGCAGATCGGCTGGCTTCCTTCAGCTATCCCGAAATAACTCTTTTCGCTATACTCCCAACTCCCCGGACCAATAACCGAAACCCTTCCGAGAATTACTCAGCATGGAAATTGGGACTTCTAACTCACCCCGAAAGTCCTTAACTCGCCCGGAAGGCGGGAACTGTACGGTGACGCTGAAAAGCATTTCGATATCCGCATTATTGATCGTTACGGTCATGCTTGCCCCGGGCTCGTTAACTTCCATCTGGTCACAACAATCCTCAGGCGATGTCGTCCGCGTCAACACTGAGCTCGTCCAGACATCCGTCACCGTAGTTGATCGCAATGGAAAGTTAGTTAACGGTCTCAGCAAAGATCAATTTCAATTGAAGGTAGACGGCAAGCCAACGCCAATCGGTTTCCTCGAGCAGGTGTTTGCCGGCACGCTGAAAGAACAACAACTCGCTTCACGAACAAACACTGCAGCGGTCAAGGTTGAACCGGGCGCGGTCTATCGAGGACGAACGATCGTTTTCTTCGTCGATGACCTCCACCTCCAATTACAGAGCGTGGCTCGCACTCGGAAAATGTTGCTGAACTTCATCGACAACGAGATGACCGCCAGAGACAAAGTGGTGATCGCAACCACGAGTGGACAGCTCGGCTTTCTCGAGCAGTTCACCAGCAATAAGGAGGTGCTCAGGATTGCAGCCGAGCGCCTGGTTCACAAGCCTTACCTCGTGTCAGGTTATGGTATCGGTAAGGCCCCGATGACTGAATACGTCGCGTTGACGATCGACAATCGATCCGACGAAGCGATCGTGGACTTCTACATCGAAGACTGTTTGAAGCAAACCAGTCTCCCCAAAAAAATTGGAAGTCTAATGAGGACGTTGCGTGAGACGTGCCGAACTCAAGTCAAAAACAATGCCCGCGCGATCCTGAGCCAGGCGGGGAACATTACCAGAGCGACTTATGGTTCGCTGGAACATCTGATGCAGTCGTCTGCTCATCGGCCCGGACGGAAACTGGCATTCTTCGTTTCGGATGGGTTTCTTCTCGACGTGGGTACCAGTTCGAGCTTATCCGACCAACTAATGCGAATCATCGATGCTGCGCAAAGATCAGGTGTAGTGGTCTATACCATCGATGCTCGGGGTCTCATTTCCGGATCGCTGGACGCTACCAACAACGTTCCGGCTGATCCTCAGGGCCGTTTGCAGACGATGGCAACGAGAGAGATCGCGGCAACGCAGGATGCGCTCCACTCGTTAGCAATCGACACCGGCGGTCGGGCACTCCGAAATACGAACGTCTTTGATCGCTGGGTGGGAGATGTGTTGCAGGAAACGTCCAACTACTACTTGCTGGCGTGGCGACCAGAATCTGAGGAACACAAAGACAAAAAGTTCCGCAGAGTTGAAGTCTCAATAGTCGGGCGCCCGGAATTAACCGTGCGGTTACCCAAAGGATATGTAGAGGGATCGAAGTCCGCCACAGAGGCTGCCTCGACTGGTAAGTTGAAACCTGCCGTTTCGCTCACACCCGCTCGAGTTCTGGGCGATACTTTGACGGAGCACTACACCAGGAATGAAGTGCCAGTGACTCTGGCGCTTAGTTTTATTAATACGCCCGCTAACGGAATGGTGCTCACCTCGGCGACGCAGATCTCAAGCGGCACACTGCTGTTCGGTGACGACGGAAAGAAGGCTGCGTCGGTCGACGTTGCCGGCGTCGTGTTGAATGACAAGCAGAAGATTGTCACCAGCTTTAAGACCAAGCTTGGAATCAATCCCAGTGCTCAGGAAGATACGGTCGACTCGTCTTCACTGATCTACAACCACCGCGTTCCGCTCGCCGCGGGAATCTATCAAGTCCGTGTCGCAGTCAGGGACGAATCGAGCGGACGCGTCGGTAGTGCAATGGAATGGGTCGTAATACCAGACGTCGCAGCGCAAAAGCTCACGTTGAGTAGTCTCCTGCTGGGTGGAAAGGTCGTGGCGCAGAAAAGCGGAGCCACTGAGCCGCAGATCCAATTCAGTGTCGATCGTCGTTTTGGGCGCAATGACCATCTCAGTTTCTGGGTCTTCATTTACAACGCCATGCGTTCCAACACTGCGCCGAATCTAACGGCGCAAGTTCAAGTTCTTCGCAATGGCCAGCCGGTGGTAACCACCAAAGAGGAAGCACTGGCGCTCCGAGGAGTGACCGATCCTGCTCGAATCCCGTATGGCGGTGACATG
>JANNON010000107.1:0-4380 GCA_031399105.1 Blastocatellia bacterium
CGCGTCACGCGCCGGCGCGACCCTCTCAGTCCATGCAACGAGACCCCACCGTGCTGCGTGCGTGGACCCAGGCCGTCGAGGCGCTGGAGGCAACGCCTGCGCCGACCGCGCCTGCGGATGCGCACGGCAGCACGCAGGGCACCAAGTCGAAAGCGATCCTGTATACGTCCGGAAGGTCCAGCTTGCCGTTCGTTCGTCGTGTCATGACGCCGAGAGCGATAAGTTCTTGGATTAGGTCGGTGTATGCCGTGTGCAATGGCCCTGTAGGTGGAGGTTTGGATCCATCCACAGATTCATCATCGGACTTCGTGGCGTCGTCCAGTTTGGCAAGATCGGTACTGAGATTGCTTTCCGACCAGCGTCGTTCAACGTCGATTTGCTCAATTGGAACCTGGAGTCCGCGCAAGGGCTCGATTGCTGTGTGAACCCAAGGTATGTCTTCTTTGACTTCATCGACGCGAATCTTCGAAGCGGCCTGAACGCCTTGCCGGATGGCGTCCCAGTGCAATGCTGATTTGCTTGAGGGAAAGTCTGTTTCCGTATTTTTTGTAGCTGTGAGCAGGGCGCTGAGAAAGCTTCGAGGGCTAACTTGCCCCTTTCCGTCGGTCAGATGGTTCGGTAGCCAAGTGTACGTGTATCCCTTTCGGTGATCCGTGCCCATGTAGCGGCCGGCGAGTTGTGTGAATAGTTCTTGTTGCCGGGATCTGTCGCCAAACAGGCTTCGGGGTGCAACATCTATTCCTTGGTGGGATACTGTCCAGCCCGTCTCATTTCGGAATTCATTTCGGAATTCCTTGGCGTGGCTGCTGTCGGCATTTCCGAGATGATGAAAGAGCAAGCCGTACAAACTTGTCGGAGACCAAGTGAGATCAGCCGCATTGGCTGTCAGTTTTGAAGCGTCCGAAAAATTCAGTTGTGCTTCACTGAACATGTCAGGTCGAATGAAGACTTTAGCGCGAAGTCGTCTAGTGCTCGTCCGCAAGTCGAGTGCGAGTTGTAGAATGCCGCGTACAAGCGCGTCCGTGTAGACTCTTTTGCTGTGCAGTCTGTCGAGTGCGTCGAAGAGAAGTAGCTTGGTGATTCCTCTGTCACGAGCTTCGTCGTCCGCCGTGATGAGCGCTTGTTCCGCCTCTTCGGGATGTGATTGCAGCCATTGCACACGAGCTTGCCAGCTATCCTGTTCTTTTACTTCTTTTACCCCGAATGCGACGAGTGCAACTGCGGTCCAAATATCTTTTGGCTCGGCGTTGTTGTTTATCAAGTGCTCAAGCACGCGCTGGCTGGGGTATTGACTGGTCCGTTCGGATCCGAATCCTGGCAGCGGTTCGATCCTGGTTAGTCGTTCAAGTCGGTAATGTTCGGCTGCGAGTCCGCGCAACGTATTGTTCTGTAGGGCTTTGAACCAGACAGTTTTGCCGACGCCGCGACCACCGCGCACTACGGTGACATCCGGATCCAACGCATTTCGATGACCGTCCGGAGTGAACAAAGTCCGTAGAGCGGGTTCGATGGTGTCAGCGTCAACAACGGGTGGCAGCGCGGCTCGGAGCAATTCTCGGTACTCGCCAAGGGTAAGCAACGTCTACGCTCCATCGTCGAGTACGAGCTTTGTGGCTGCGCTTAGGAAGTCTGCATAAGCTGCTGTCACGAGAGGATTCCTGTGCCAATTTCTGTTGTTGCTGGCGTCTATTCCGACGAGGTCAATGCTAAATGTGATCGGTAGTGCGTAATGTGGCGCAGCCTCGTCGTCTGTGCCGAAGTTGAACGCTTTTAGATCAACGTTTTCAGTTTCATCGTCGTACAGAGTGTCTGCGAAGCACTCTTGTGCCCGATCTCGGAATTTCGTCAGGTACTCTTCAGACGTAGCTGGGGGAACCATTGAAGCTACCATTCGGAGCCTGCGGCGAAGATAATCTCGTTGGTCAGGTTTGAGACTGGCCTGCCATTGGCTAAATAGCGCCCGGTATCCAGACCATGTTTGAGGGCTGTCTGCGGCAAAGAGTAGGGTAGTTGTACTTAGTTGAGTAATGGCTACCGCAGCTATATCGTGGATTCCCGCTCGACTATCAAGCAGCACTACGTCCGGTTTGCGACTTCGTTCAGCGACTCGGAGTTCGCACGCCTCGATTGCCGAGTTCAATCGGGACGCGAATGTCCGCGGGTTTCCTTCATTGTCAGGAGGAAGGTCGCTGTATACTCGATTTAGCTTGGAAATGTAGTCGTACCCGTCTCGTGGGCGACCGCTCGCCGAGGCTACCCAAACCTCTCCATTTTCTGCGTCATTTGTTGTTTTGCTCCTGCTGACCAAATCTAGTCCGTGTTCGTTCCCAACTGCTGACTCGACTAGATAGTCGACTACTCCGTAGTCGGAAAGCTCTGCCTCTTCTTGGAGTAGGGATCCGACTCCTGGTGATTCTAGGTCCAGGTCGACAACAAGAACGCAATGGCCGGCGGCAGCCAGATTTTGCGCCAAGAGGAATGTTGCAGTCGATCGGCCGACGCCGCCCTTGAAGCCGTAAAGTGTTACCCTTCTACTATTCTTTAGATCACGTGGGCGAAGCCAGTCTCCGCCGACAATACCTCGTTCGAGTATGCTAAAACTTCCTTTTTGAGGGCCGCTGCTCGATGATACCTCAATCAGGTCGGATGATTCTAGGATGCTCGCGGGATTGAATAGGCTGCTAGAGCGTAGAATTGGTGCCGGACTCGTGAATTCAGATGCGGCCTCGGCAATTTCTTCTTCGAGGTTCTCGGGAATTATGCTGGGATCTTTGTCGTCGATTACCAGAGAGATTCGACCCAGCAGGTCTCGGATCAGGACTACGTCGACACCTTTCATGGCGACGTTTTTCGCGACCTCTTTAGATCTGGACCAAGCTTCGTCGAACCTAACTTTCATGACAGTGCCCCGTTAATTTTTGCCTGTTCGTGCATGCTTATCGCTTTATTGGCTGCATTTAGGTGATCGTCAACATGCTGTTCGTCTAGATGGGTGCCATCAGAATATCGTTCGCCAACATTCCAATTGTTAAATGGGTTTGGGCCACTTAGGAAGATGGTGAATTGATTTGCGGTTCGCCCATGAGCTGTGCCGGCGAGCTGTCCCCAGATTTCATTTGCGTGCCCAAAGTATGGCTTTCCTGTAAGTTCAGGGTGTGTCGGCCGCGAACTTCTGTCTAGATGACCGCCAAGGTAGTCAAGTAAGATCGCTTTGAGAGCGCATTCTGCGGCGAAGCCCGCAAAGTGATCTGCTGAGGCTAGTCGCATATCAACACGCAAAAAGCTTGCGTCTTCGTAGTGTCGCCTGGCTGCGACCGCAAAGTTGGGTATCACCGATCCTGACACCGACTCAGCCTACATCTGTGTTCGCTGCCTGCGGGGTTGCCTCGGCGGGCGATCCACCTAAAGAGGCAGCAAAGAAAAGCCCTCACCCGACTGATCGGGTGAGGGCTTCGACGCAAGCAACGGTGGGGACGCTCAGACGCGCTTGAACAGCAGTGCGCGCTTCACTTCCTGGATCGCCTTCGTCACCTGGATGCCGCGAGGGCACGCGTCGGTGCAGTTGAAGGTCGTGCGGCAGCGCCACACGCCTTCCTTGTCGCTGAGGATGTCCAGCCGCTCCTCGGCGCCCTCGTCACGGCTGTCGAAGATGAACCGGTGCGCGTTCACGATCGCGGCAGGCCCGAAGTACGAGCCGTCCGACCAGTACACCGGGCACGACGTGGTGCAGCAGGCGCACAGGATGCACTTGGTGGTGTCGTCGAACCGCTCGCGGTCCGCCGCCGACTGCAACCGCTCCCGCGTGGGCTCCGGGGAGTAGTTGATCAGGTACGGCTGCACGGCGCGGAACGCCTCGAAGAACGGCTCCATGTCGACCAGCAGGTCCTTGTGGACCGGCAGACCCTTGATGGGCTCGATGGTGATCGTGGTCGGCTTGCCGCCCGCCGAGAGCAGGTCCTTCAGCAACACCTTGCACGCCAACCGGTTCACGCCGTTGATGCGCATCGCGTCCGAGCCGCAGATGCCGTGCGCGCACGACCGGCGGAACGTCAACGTGCCGTCCAGGTACCACTTCACGTAGTGCAGCAGGTTCAGCACGCGGTCCGACGGCAGTGCCGGGATCTCGAAGGAGTCCCAGCGCGGTTCGTCGTCGAACTCCGTGTTGAAGCGCCGGATCTTCACCGTGACGGTGATCGCGCCCTCGGGCACCGGCGGCTCGGACCCTTTCGAGCCCGAGGCGGACGTCTGTTCAGCAGTAGAGGCGGTCATCAGTACTTGCGCTCCATCGGCTGGTACCGGGTAAAGGTCACGGGCTTGTAGTCAAGCCGGATGTCGGCGGCGAGCGCCTCGCCCTGCTTGTAGTACATGCTGTGGCGCATG
>JANNON010000115.1:0-6268 GCA_031399105.1 Blastocatellia bacterium
CTACCGGAGCGGAGTGGGTTACGTTGTCCAGTGTTGGTTTGGCTGAAGAGGAATTTTTGGTCGCTCTCATCACACAGATGACTGGAGCGCCTCCCCCGGGACGCGACCAGTAAGGTTCTCCCACACTTAAAGTAATCTATCAAATCCAAATCTAAGCGTATGCTTTCCAATTCATCTCAGAGCGATGAGCTATTTGCACAAAGCAGAAGCTCAGCGGGCCCGAAAATGTTGGCTGCTGCGTGCGCGGTTGCCATTGCTGCGATTCTGCTGGGTGGCTACGCGTACCTAAGGAATCGGCACGTTGCCGGTACCGTCGCTAGTCTTCCGAAGACCGAAAACAAAGTGGTAGTTTCGAAGGGGCCCGCCAAGGTCCATGTCCTCATTGATGATCCACTCCTAAAATCCGGAGAGACGTTAATCGGCGGGAGCGTTGAGAATATTTCGAGCGAAAACCTGACAGGTTTGGTGGTGCAACTCGAACTCTGGCGTCGCAAGGACGGAATTGCGGATCAAAAAACGATAGTGGTTGAGCCCTCGACGCTCGCGCCAAACCAGGAAGGCCGTTACGCTTTGAAGTTTCCCGCGCAGGAATATGGCTCGATCCGTTTGATTGGTGTTAAGCAAAACGAATCTGACTTGCTTGTTCACACGAGTGGCGAAGGTCAGAAACGCCCGCTCGAAAAAACGGAATCGAAGACTGTAGTTGTGAAGAAGTCTGGATCGAGCAAGGATGAGTTCCTCAACACGCCTGACAACCCCGGCCGCATACCTTAAGCAGGCCTAAGCTAAGACATCAACTTTCTCCATACTCGAACCTTCTTCTCTCATGTTAATTGTGAGAGGTCGGCATGACGACAAAAGTTCAAGTCATGCCTTAGCGGAAGCAGTGCTTCTCTCCTCCCCGCCATGGCAACTATTCGATTCGCAAGCTCGTCACAGTTGGGACTGTGCTTGGAGCTTTTGTACTTGGAGCTTGGTACTTGGAGCTTTGTACTTAGAACTTGGTACTTAGAACTTGGTACTTAAAGCTTGGTACTTAGAGCTTGGTACTTTCTGCCGAGGTTTTCGAGTCACAAGCACAAAGTACAAAGTACAAAGCACAAAGTTCTAAGTACAAAATTCTAAGTCCCGCAGTTTTTTCCGGTTGAGTGAACGACTCAGATTACGTTAGGATTGGCTCGCACTAAAGCAGTATGTCCATAAGCATTAGAGCAATCATGATCGACTCCCTCAGTAAACTTCTCCTACTGTCAGTGATCTCGTTTCTGGTGGTGCTGTTTGCTATTCCCTCAACGGCCCAAAGCCGCAGGAGCATTCCTTCGATTGATGCCAGTCAATCCTCCCCGGGAGAGCAGCACCCTTCGGCTGGTCCTCTTGAAGCTGAAATGCGTGCGAAACGAGCAATCAGGTTTGCGGAGTCTCAGCACAAGGAAAATCTTGATCGCGCGCGCGAGTTGTGCGATATCGCCGCCAAGCTTCAGACGTCATTCGACGCAAAAAAAGGACTGGACCGAGAAGATGGCAAACGGCTTGATCGTCTGGAGAAACTGGCAAAACTACTGCGCAGCAAGGCCGGTGGTTCAAGCTCTGAGATTGCGATCGAGAAAGCTCCTAAGGATCTTGAAAGCGGACTTAAGCGCGTAACGGAATTATCTGAGTCCCTATCAGTCCTCGTGCAGAAAACACCGCGTCAGGTAGTTTCAGCTTCAGTGATAGATGAGGCTAATGTTTTACTTGAGCTCATCAGTATTGTTCGTCAATTCTCGCGTTGAGGTTTAAGTTTGTCCTTCCCGAAAAACCCGCTCCAGGTTCTTCAGCTATCCCTGCTTATCACGCTCTTCGCCATCGCCCCTTCTCGGGCAATGGGCCAGGACGATGACGTCGTCCGCGTAGACACAGATCTGGTGATCATCAACATCACGGTCACCGATAAGAACGGCAAATATGTTCCGGGTCTGAAACTAAAGGACTTCAAGATTTTCGAGGATGGCAAGGAAGTTCAGACAACTCTGATCGCGGGGTTTAGTGTTCAAGAATCGCCCTTCGCTTCCGTTGTCTTGCTCGATACTTCAGGCAGCATGGAAACGCGACTCTCACTAGCTCGTTCGGCAGCAATTCGTTTCCTTGGTGGTCTAAGACCGGAGGATGTAGCGGCAGTCTATAAATTCGACTACAAGGTTGAACCCGTGCAGGACTTTTCGTCAGGCAGAGATCTCGCTCCCATGGCATTCGGAATGAAAGCCAGAGGCATGACGACTTTGAACGATGCGATCGTGGAAGCATCAAGGGCGTTGAGTGGGCGCTCCGAGCTGCGCAAAGCGATCGTGGTGCTTTCGGATGGACTGGATACATTCAGCAAGGCGTCTTCATCAAAAGCGCTGGACAGTGCTCTTTCGGTTGGCGCCGGCATATATGCGGTGGACATGACGGCCACTGGAGGAAGCGCCACCCGAAATCATCAAACAGCTGCAACTCTGAAGAACTTTGCGGAACGTACCGGGGGAAGATTTATTGCGACTCCGGGTGGTCCAGAGTTGCGAGACGCGTTTGCTGGCATCGCTGAAGAATTAGGCCATCAATATACGATTGCGTACCGGCCGGGAAATACTTCGCGAGATGGAAAATGGCACGCGCTTGAAGTGAAGGTGCAGAAGCCAGAACTTACGGCTCGCAGTAGGAAGGGCTACCGAGCACCGAAGGCAAACTAAATTCCTCGGAACGTGCGGAGCCTTTGGAGTGCGCTGGCTTGCGAGCGCTTTGGTAACGGGCCTCGCTTGAACTTGCGGGAGCGAGTCGGAATTACAAAGCGCCGGCAAGCCAGCGCACTCCAAAGGCTCCGCCAAACCAGTCGCTATTTGCTGGTCTTGTTCGTTGACTTGTCCCGATGTCTCTCAAAGGCGAGCTCGATCAATCTTTCCAACGTTTCCTTGAACGACACGCCCGACGCAGCCCACATTTTCGGATATCCCGAAACCTCAGTCAGCCCAGGCATCGTGTTGAGCTCGTTAACCAGCAGTTGCTTATTATCTCGCCTGAGAAAAAAATCTACTCGCGCGAGTCCCGCACCATCGACTGAGGCAAATGCGCGCAACGCGAGTTGTTGAATCTTCGTCGTGATCGCTTTTGAGATCGGTGCTGGAACCACGAATTCGACGTTGCCGGTGCTCGCGTACTTCTCAGTGTAATCAAGAAACCGAGCAGCCTCATCCAGGATTACATACTCGCCGGGCAGACTCGCTTGCGGCTCCTCGTATCCCATCACCGCGCACTCAATCTCACGCGCATCCACTCCCTCTTCAACCATGATCTTCCGATCATACTCAGCGGCGAGATCAATTGCCTTTTTGAGCGAAGCCTCATCTGTGGCCTTTGAAACTCCCACAGACGAACCAAGATTGGCGGGTTTTACAAAGCACGGAAAGCCCAACGCGCGCCGGCTTTTTCGGAGAATCGCATTCGGGTCGCGATGCCACTGCGAACGGAGAAACCAGATATGCTTGCAGATGGGAAGTCGGGCCTCATGAAAGAGTGCTTTCATCGTCACTTTGTCCATGCCCGTTGAGGAGGCCAGCACACCACACCCTACGTATGGAACATCGGCCATCTCGAGCAGGCCTTGCAGGGTTCCGTCTTCACCGAATGGACCATGCAACACCGGAAAAACAACATCCAGTCGCGCGTTGGAGGATTGTGAATCGAGTGACACCAGACCCTTGTGTGAAGGATCGCCAAGAATCGCGACGGCGTCGGCAGAGTTCGAAATGACCTCGGTAGAAAGAAGATCCTGAGAGCCCGGTGGTAAAAGGCCGAGGGCTTCGCGTGGTGAAAGCCACTTCCCTTCCTTGGTAATGGCGATGGGAACTACTTCATACTTCTTGCGATCAATCGATTCAATAACAGCGCGTGCGGAACGAATCGAAACCTCATGCTCGCCGGAACGTCCACCGAAGATGACTCCTACTCGGAGCTTTTTTGGCAACTGCGCACTCCCAGGGTTAAAGAATAGTTTTACCTAAGGCTGAAAGGATCAGTTCGACGCCCAGCTCGGCAGTTTTGTTGTTCACATCTAGCGCGGTATTAATCTCAACCACTTCGAGTGAAAGCATGCGACCGGTTTCGGCAATTTTCTCCATTCCCAAATGTGCTTCGCGGTAGGTTAGGCCGCCGCGCACGAGTGTGCCGGAGCCAGGGGCATCACCGGGATCAAGCGCGTCAACATCGAAAGTTACGGCGTACCCGCCGCTGGCCTGGGATGCAATCGCGATGGCTTCATCCATGCACGCGCTCATGCCGCGTTCGTCTATCTCGCGCATCGTGAATAATCTTATCCCGAGTTGCCGAACCAGTTCTCGTTCACCGCGATCCACGTCTCTCGCGCCAACATGTGCGCAGAACTTTGGATTGAGTTTGGGTGCAAAGCCGGCAACGTCAGTCAACTGCGGCGCTCCGAATCCAAGCAACGCGGCCAGCGGCATACCATGAATATTTCCAGACGGCGTTGAATCCGGAGTATTCATATCGGCGTGCGCGTCGAACCAAATCAAGCCGAGGTTCTCTTGTCGGTCCCGACAATACGAAGCGACGCCCGAGATGGAACCAATGGCTATTGAATGGTCTCCGCCCAGTACCAGCGGCAGATCACCAGTAGTGAGTATGTCGTGGACTTCCTTCGCCAGTTTTTCGCACGCGTCGTGAATCTCTTCAACATACTTTAACTTGTCATCTGGCCGAGGAGGTGTTTGCGGTCGCTCCAAACGCATATCGCCAAGGTCACGGACTTCATAGCCCAGCTCAGCGATTCGTTGATTGAGACGCGCGACACGCAATGCTGCTGGACCCATGTCAACGCCGGCCATACTCGCGCCAAAACCAAGCGGCACTCCTAGAATGCCGACTCTGCGTCGTGGACGGATGTCGGTCGCTTTCTGTGCTAACGAATCTGAGGCCGAATTCAGCATGAAGATTTAGTTGCCGCCGAGATTGAAATTGAATCCACCGGCGCCCCCGCCTTGCGTCGGGAAGAATGGTCTTAGCAGGCTGGCGAGTGCCGCGAGATTGCGCGTTTGAATCAGTAGTTCGCCGGGACCCGAGAACTCCGCAACGATACCCTCGCCGCTCATCATGCTGCGGAAAAAGCCGGCGGCTGCTTTGCGCAGCGTGTAC
The DNA here is from genome assembly GCA_031399105.1 of Blastocatellia bacterium. Lineage (GTDB taxonomy): Bacteria > Acidobacteriota > Blastocatellia > Pyrinomonadales > Pyrinomonadaceae > PSRF01. The sequence continues at coordinate 5,164 of JANNON010000115.1, forward strand.
TGCGTTGTTCCTTCCCAGGCTACGAGATGGCCGGTATCGACTACGTAACGTTCGCCAGGCTGCAGCCGTTTGCGATGGATGGCTCCAAACGAAGAAACGAGCAGCAACCCGCTTCCCTGCACTTGCAGAACAAACAATCCCTCGCCACCGAAAAATGATTTTGCCCCACCCCATTTTGTGTCGACGACCAGGCTCGCATCGCCCGCAAGATAGGAACTCGATTGCACGAAGAATGTCTGATTGCTTAATTCGATTGCCGCGATGTCACCTGGTGCACCGGGCGCAAAAGTAACTTCTCCTGGGCCGCCGCGGGCAGTGAAAGTTGAAACGAAAGCCGACTCGCCGCCAGCCGCTCGTTTGATGGCGCCAAAGAGTCCGCCCTTCATTTCAGACTGCAACTCGACATTTGCTGACATTGAAACCATGGCGCCCGCTTCTGCCTGGATCGATTGCTCAGGCTGAAGCTGAATCGCTGCCAGCGAAAAAGCCGGTTGGTGTAGCACTTCATACTTATAGCCGCGGCCCTGACCGCGGGAATCGGCATCGATATGAATTCCGTGACCGGAGGCGTCAGCGCTCGCTGACGGCTGTGAGCCACTTTCCAAGCGATAACCACAGCCACCACAAAACACCGATCCCTGCATCATCTGTGCGCCGCATTTTGGACAGTTCATAAGATCACTCCTTGAGATTTTTCCCTGATGACCGCGACTGCTTCTTCCGGAGTGCTGGCAAAATCCAGTGCCGCAATGTCGGTGTCGCTGACGGCGAGGCACTTCTGCCACGCAGCAACTACGGGTGGCCAACAATCACCGAGAAGCACGAGTGGACGGGGACCGATAACTCCAGTTTGAATCTTATTCCAGACAAGTGACAACTCTGTCACCGTGCCCATCCCGCCTCGAATTGCGATGAACCCGACTGAGCGAGTAATTAACTGCTGCAGGCGTTCATAAAAATGCGGAGTGGCAACTTTGTCGGTCAGGAAACGATTCGGTTCGGCTTTGAACTGATTCATGATGATGCCGAGCACACGACCGCCTCTTTCATGAGCGCCACGGCTCGCGGCTTCCATCACACCCAGATAGCCACCGGTGCAAATCGT
>JANNON010000130.1:0-7124 GCA_031399105.1 Blastocatellia bacterium
AGGCGACGCTTCGGCGGACGAGGCCGTCCGCGCTCCCAAAGAAGGTCTAGATTCTTGGGAGCGCCGGCGGCCTCGCCCGCTGACGTTGAATGCCAATCAGTAATGAAATGAAAGTTCTACTTCAGCTCACTCGGAGGCGACGCTTCGGCGGACGAGGCCGTCCGCGCTCTCAAAGAAGGTCTAGATTCTTTACTTTGAGCAAGTGCTATTCGCGCAGTTTCGCTTTGGCGGAGGCTAAGGCTTCTGCGACTCTCTCCGGTGCCGTGCCGCCTGGTAGTTTCTTGCTGTTGAGAGTAGTCACAAGCGACAACGACGTGAGAACGTCTGGCCCTATGAACTTTGAAAACTTCTGCAACTCATCGATCGGTAGCTCTTGCAACTCAACTCCACCCGCAATCGCCTCCATCACGACCTTCCCCACGAGCTCGTGCGCTTCGCGAAATGGCATGCCTTTGGTTACCAGGTAATCTGCCAGCTCGGTCGCATTCATGTAACCAGTCGCCGCGGCCACTCGGGCGCGCGCCTCGTTCACGCGAACGTTTCGCAGCACAGTGCTGGAAATCTCCAGACAAGCAACCACCGTGTCGAACGAATCGAAGACTGCTTCCTTGTCCTCCTGCATATCCTTGTTGTAAGCGAGCGGCAGACCTTTCATCGTGGTGAGCAATCCCTGCAGATGCCCGAACACTCGCCCAGCCTTTCCGCGCACCAACTCCATCGAATCCGGATTCTTCTTTTGCGGCATTAAACTCGATCCGGTCGCGACCGCATCACTCAATTCAAAGAAACCAAACTCCGCGGTTGAGTAGAGAATGATGTCCTCAGCAAGTCGCGATAGATGGACCATCACGAGCGAGCAAGCGCTGGTGAACTCCACGCAAAAATCTCGGTCACTCACTGCATCCAAACTGTTTGCGGTGATTCCTTCAAAACCTAATTCCTTCGCAATTGCCTCGCGGTCGATCGGAAACGAGGTACCGGCGAGCGCCGCCGAACCAAGCGGCAGCACATTCACTCGCTTCCGCAAATCGCTAAAGCGGTCGCGATCGCGCATCAGCATTTCAAAGTACGCGAGCGACCAGTGTGCGAGCAGGACCGGTTGCGCTCGCTGAAGATGCGTGTACCCGGGCAGCACTATCGCCAGGTTGTTGGAGGCGAATTCGAGCAAGGACCGCTGTGTGTTCGTGAGTGCCGCGTTGACCTGATCGACTGCGTCGCGCATCCAGAGCCGCAAGTCGGTAGCGACCTGATCGTTTCGGCTGCGTCCGGTGTGAAGTTTTCTGCCGGCATCTCCCACGGCTTCAACCAGTCGTGCTTCAACAAATGAGTGCACGTCCTCAGCTTCAATCCGATCGAAGCAGCTTGGGTCGGCGAGTGCCTGCTCAAGAATTGTCTGCAGGCCACTTCGAATGTCATTCGCTTCGTCAGCCGAGAGCACACTCGCACGCTCCAACGCGTTGCAATACGCAATGCTTCCCTGCACATCAGCGCCGAGCAGCCTGCGGTCGAAGCGGAACGAACGGTTGAATTCAACAAACCCGGAATCCGCCTCACCAGTGAATCTTCCGCCCCAAAGGTTTTTAGGTTTAGTCATCCAGACCTCACTCCGATTTGACGATTATGCATCGTGAATGCTAGTTTATGCATCTATGCAGATGTTATGCAAGTTTTCAGCATAACATAGCAACGCGATGCAGAAACTTGAGAGACAACAGAAGCTCCTGCGGCTTATTCAGTCCAAGCCGATTGGCACGCAGGAAGAGCTGCGCACTTACCTGGAGCGTGTTGGCGTGCCGGCGACGCAATCGAGCGTCTCGCGCGATCTCGAAGAGTTGGGAATAGTAAAGCATCACGGGCACTACACCGTACCACGGTCGCAGAAGTCTTCGGTGCGGGGGCTCCTGAGTTTGGATATGTCGGGCTCGAATCTCGTGGTAGCGAGAACCGAAGCGGGTCTCGCCTCGGCGGTGGCGGTAGAGATAGATAGCGCCGCGATTCCTGAGATCGTGGGGACGCTGGCCGGTGAAGACACGATATTCATCGCGGTGCCCGATCCGAAAGGGCAACGGGTGGTGATGAAGAAGGTGTGGGAGATATTTTCCTGAAACAACGGTCTTTGGACTTTGGACATTGGTCTTTGCACTTCTGACCAGAGTTTAGTTGAGTTGATTAGGCTTGCTTTCTAACAAGTCCAAGACCAAAGACCCAAGGCCAAAGACCGAACAAGATAATGACAAACCCAAAGAAGATAATATTGGCCTATTCCGGCGGTCTAGACACTTCCGTAATGCTGCGCTGGCTAAAGGAAGAGTATCACTGCGAAGTTGTCTGCTACTGCGCCGATGTTGGCCAGGGCGAAGAACTCGATGGTTTGGAGGCAAAGGCGCTCGAGAGCGGCGCTTCAAAGCTCTATGTCGAAGATTTACGTGACGAGTTTGTGCGGGAATATGTCTGGACTGCTTTGAAAGCAAATGCCGTTTACGAAGGCGTGTATCTGCTCGGTACCTCCCTCGCGCGTCCGGTGATCGCTAAACGTCAAATTGAGATCGCGCGAAGCGAAGGCGCAGATGCTGTCGCTCACGGCGCCACCGGTAAGGGTAACGATCAAGTGCGTTTTGAGTTGACCTATTACGCCTTGCAGCCGGATATCAAAGTTGTCGCTCCCTGGCGCGAGTGGGAATTCAAAGGCCGCGCTGATCTGATTGCTTACGCAAAGGAGCACAAGATTCCAGTCACGGCCACGGCTGAGAAACCGTACTCGACCGATCGAAACTTGATGCACATCTCGTTTGAGGGGGGCATTCTCGAAGATCCCTGGGCCGAGCCGCCCGCGGATATGTTCCAGCTGACGAGATCTCCCGAGGAAGCAAAACCGGAGGCCGAGTTCATTGAAGTCTCGTTCGACAAGGGCGAGCCCGTTGCGGTTAACGGCAAGCCACTTGACCCAGTTGAATTATTGGAAACCCTGAACCAACTCGCCGGCGATCACGGGATTGGTCGTGTCGATATAGTTGAGAACCGGTTCGTGGGAATGAAGTCGCGCGGTGTCTATGAAACTCCCGGAGTGACGATTCTGCAGAACGCGCATCGAGCTCTTGAGTCCATCACGCTCGATCGGGAAGTCATGCACCTGCGTGATTCGCTTGGTGTGAAGTTCGCCGAAAGTATCTATTACGGATTTTGGTTTGCGCCGGAGTTTGAGCTGATGCGCAAGATGGTTAATGAAACCCAAACCAACGTCACGGGCGATGTGCGGTTGAAGCTTTACCGCGGGAACACGATTGTCGTTGGCCGTCGCTCGCCTTTCTCGCTTTACGACGAGAGCGTTGCAACTTTCGAGGCTGACACTGTTTACAACCAACGAGACGCGGAAGGATTCATTAAGTTGAATGCACTGAGACTGAGGTTACGCAGCAGGAGAGAACAATGATCAAGGTTATTGAAGTGGACAAGATCGGATCGGTAACTTCGCCGTTGAATTCCGTAAAGACCGTGGCACTGGTTGACGCGTGTAACTCTCCTCGCGCCGGCGACGTAGTTGCCGTGCGTGCGCTGACAGACAGCGCTACCTACAACATGCTCGAGTTGCCGAGCGGTCGACTCGCGAAGATCAATCCCGGCGATCTCTTGCTGGGTGTGCTCGGTCGTCGCCGCGCTTTGAAAGGTTTCGTTGGAGATGTTCCGACGAGCGTCAAGGCCGGAGATCATCTCCACCTGCTCAACATGGGAGGTGTAATCGGATACTGCACCGGCCATCACTCAAGTTTGGGTGATGCGATCCAGGTGGAAGTGGTGGGGCTCGCTGCCGATGAAACGGGACGTGTGCTAAACATCGCTGACTCGGCTCTGATCCCTCGCACACATCTCGGCGAGACAGCTCCGCTGGTGATGATTGCGGGCACCAGCATGAACAGCGGCAAGACGTATGCGGCTACTGAATTGATCAAGCAGGCCACGCGTGCAGGGCTGAGAGTAGCAGCGGCAAAACTCTCCGGCGTTGCCTGTTTACGGGACACATTGAACATGGCCGATCACGGTGCGGTGGCTACTGCCAGTTTTCTTGACTGCGGATTACCTTCAACTGTCGACTGTGGCGATCTCGCGCCAGTCGCAAAAGCGATTATTGCGCGGTTGAACGAAGCTGTTCCCGATCTCATCGTGATAGAAATGGGCGATGGGATTCTCGGAGGTTACTCCGTCGAATCGGTGTTTGCCGATCGCGAACTGCGTGAAGCTACCGCGGCGATGGTTTTCTGTGCGTCAGACTATGTCGGGGCCTGGGGTGGTATTGAATTGCTGCGACAACGCGGAATTGAGATCGACGTCATCTCCGGCTCGGTGACGGATTCGCGAATGGGTGAGGATTACATCGAAAAAGAGTTTGGTGTGCGCGCAGCGAATGCCAAGCGCAACGGCGCCGTCCTGTTCGAGGTCATACATGCAAAACTCGAAACGTTAGTGACTTTGTAGGGGTGTCCCTCAGTGGGCACCCCTCGTTTCGTCTCAAAGTTAGGGACGAAGCGTTTCAACGCCGTCTCCTTAGCACCACCAACCCGATGATCAGAAAGACGATTCCTATGTATATGAAGGTGCGTTGGCCCGTAGCGCCAAGTGCGATGAATACAATTCCTAACGTTATGAAGGGAGCGAAACTGTAGCGCATGCGATGTGACCTCTCGGTGGATTGTCAAAGGCGGAGCAGTTTTGCATGGACAAGCGTGAAGCGAAAGGGTTTGTAGATGGGCGCGGCGAAATTGAAGGTGGCGATTTTTGGCGGCTCGGGTTACGGCGGTTCCGAGTTGCTGCGCATCCTGCTGTTCCATCCGAATGTGGAAATCTCGCTCGTCACTGCAAACGAGCATGCGGGAAAAGCAGTAGCAGAGGTTCACCGAAACTTGCTTGGTCTAACTGACTTGAAGTTCCAGCAGGTTCCCGAAGACATCGCGGGCCTCCACGATGTGGATTGCATATTCCTCGCGCTGCCACATGGTCAGGCCATGGAGATCGTGCCGCGTCTCCCAACAAACGTGAGAGTGATCGACCTATCTGGTGACTTTCGCCTGCGAAGCAAGAGCGAGTTTGAGCAGCATTACGGACGTGAGCACACGGCAATCGAAGCACAAAGCGAGTTTATTTATGGACTGACCGAGACCAATCGTGAAGTCATCCGAAGCGCGAGATTGATCAGCAATCCGGGTTGTTTCGCTACAGCGACATTGCTCGGTTTGGCGCCGCTCGTCGCAAGCGATCTAATCGCAGGGCGCGTGATCGCTGACGCCAAGACGGGTTCGTCGGGTTCTGGAGCAAAGGCTGCGGCGAACACACATCATCCGCAAAGGATGAATTCGTTCTACGCTTACAAGCCGTTCACACATCAACATGTGCCGGAGATTGAACAGGAACTGCGGGCCATCGGCGACTGGACCAGTGAGCTGATCTTCATGACCCATTCGTTGCCGGTCGCGCGGGGGATCTTTGCTTCGCTTTATGTCGAACTTAACAAGAATCTGACTGAAGAAGAGGTAAGGTCTTTGTATGAGACGTTCTATAGCGATGCGTTTTTCGTCCGAATGGTTATGGGATCTCCCGATATCAACTGGGTGAAGACTACGAATTTCTGCGATCTAGGGCTGGCGGTTCGTGGGCGTCAGCTGGTCGTATTCTCCGCACTCGATAATTTGGTGAAAGGCGCTGCGGGCCAGGCCGTGCAGAACATGAATCTGATGTTTGGTTTGGATGAAACGAGCGGTCTGATGCTCGTGGGCACAAATCCTTAAAGCAACATTGTAGGGGTGTCCCTCCGTGGGCACCCCTTCTCTCATGAAAAGCATTTTGGGAAGCGAGGGGTGTCCACAGAGGGACACCCCTACAAAAAAATGAAGCTGGCTCCCATAAAACCCGAGATGCCGGAGTCAATAGTACCGGACGGAACGAGAGCTGGATGAAACCCATCACCAAAAGGTCAGGTCCCGAGATAGTTGCGAGCGAAGAGAAGTTTCAACTCGCGACTTACAAGAAGATGCCGATTGTCGCCGAGCGCGGCGAAGGTGTTTGGCTTTACTCGAGCGATGGCGACAGGTACCTCGACTTGTACGGTGGCCACGCGGTCGCGGGCACTGGTCATTCGCACCCGCACGTTGTGTCGGCGATAAGCGAGCAGGCGAGCAAACTCCTTTTTTACTCCAACCTCGTCTACTCAGACGCGCGTGCAAAAGCCGCCGCGAAACTCGTCTCAATTGCGCCGCCGAGATTAAACAAAGTCTTCTTTTGTAACTCCGGAACTGAAGCCAACGAGAACGCTATGCGCATGGCCCGCATGGCCACTGGTCGAGAAAACATCATTACCTTTAACGGCGGCTTTCATGGACGGACGGCGGACTCAATCAGCGCGACTTTTCTGGGGAAGTACCGCGAAATCGGCAGGCCGAATGTTCCGGGCCACTTAGCGGCAGAGTTTGGGGACATCGAGTCTGTCCAAAAACTCGCGGATGAATCGGTTGCGGGAATCATGCTCGAGCCAATTCAATCGATGGCCGGAGTGCGCACGGCTAAGCCGCAGTTCTTCCGCGACCTGAGAGAACTGTGCGACGAACGTTGTATCGTTTTGATCTACGATGAAGTGCAGACCGGCGTTGGCCGAACGGGCGACTGGTTTTTTGCCGGCAGCGCGCCAGGCGAAAACGTTGTACCGGACATCGTGACGTTGGCAAAAGCCTTAGGCAGTGGTGTGCCCGTCGGGGCGTGTTTGGTTTCCGAGACCGTTGCTCGCCACATCAAAGAGAATGATCTGGGAACAACCTTCGGCGGCGGGATGCTTGCGATGGCGGCCGTGACTGCGACGCTGGAAGCGATTGAGAACGATCGGATGCTCGAAAATGTGAAGCGTGTCGAAGCTTATCTTCGAGAGTGTCTTGTTGAGATACCCTCTGTCATTTGCGTTCGCGGGCGTGGATTACTGTTGGGCCTTGAGTTCACGACTAAGGCGGCGACGATTCATCAAGCGTTGCTCGAACGAAAGATCATCACCGGCACATCAAGCGATCCGAATGTATTGCGCTTGCTGCCCCCACTTTGTTTGCAGGAGCCCGAAGTTGACGTTCTTATCAAGGCCTTAAAGGAGATCC
>JANNON010000134.1:0-6782 GCA_031399105.1 Blastocatellia bacterium
TCCGTATATCAAGCCCGTCACTTAACGAAATCAAGACCAAAGACCAAAGACCAACTGACAACGGACAACTGACCAATATCTGACATCTATCATCTAACCTCTATTCCAGCATCCAACATCTATTCTGCTATCATGGTTAGACTTCGCTAAGTTATGGAGTCGAGTGAAGACTGAAAGCATTCCTTATCGCCTGGTGACCTTGGTTCTCCGTTTCGGTCTGGTCGTCGGATTATTCGCGGCCGGCTGGCTGGTCTACGACAAACTTCCTTATCGCCCAGCTTCACACAGCGAACGAATTGAGACCGGAACCAATCTTCAAATTGTGCTGCAGCCTGGAGCACGACCGACCGCTCTCGATATTCAAGTTGAACTCCTGCCGATTGATGTGGTCGCGGCAAGGCATGAATATTTTGATGAGCGCCGCGCGGGGAAACGCTTCGAAGACTTCTTGAAAGATCGCATGAACGGTCGCTCGCCTGTTTCGACTCGCCTAAACAACGATGGTCAGACTTCTGTTTTAGTTCCTGCCGGCACCTGGTGGATTCATGCTGTGCTGGCCGGCGAAGAGGATCTCGAATGGCGACTAAAGGTAGACGTCACCGGTCAAAATCAAACTGTGACTTTGACACCTGAAAACGCCTACACACGCGCGAAAAGCTTTTAGTGAGACAGGCATTCCTGCCCGTCTAATCTTCCGGAAACAGGCTTCAACACCGAAAGTTTTCATCTAACTCAACCAGAAAGACAGGCATTAATCCTGTCCTACTTATGAAGGCACTGCGCATAGAGGAAGGTGGACTCGCACTAAGAGATCTCGAACTGCCCGACCGCGGTTCGGAAGCGCACGTGCGTGTGCTCCTCTCCGGCATTTGCAATACGGATCTCGAAATCGCGCGGGGCTACGCAGATTTTCGGGGGACTATCGGGCATGAATTTGTTGGCGTCGTGGAAGAGGCCGATGATCGAGCACTCATCGGAGCAAGAGTTGTCGGCGAGATCAATGCCGGTTGTGGCAGGTGCGAATTATGTCGCGGTGGCGATCCTCGTCATTGTGCGGAGCGCACCGTGTTGGGTATCCACGGTCGTGACGGAGCTCACGCAGAGTTCTTACGACTGCCCGTTCGGAACCTCTTGCGAGTGCCTGACAAGTTAGCCGACGAACATGCCGTGTTTGCCGAACCTCTCGCGGCGGCATGCGGTATCAGTGAACGCATCGCGCTCGATGCCGACCAGGATGTCGCGGTGATTGGGGATGGTAAACTGGGACTACTTTGCGCGCAGACGATAGCGCTTACTGGCGCCTCAGTCACCTTAATTGGCAAGCATCCGGAAAAGTTACGCATCGCTGAACGACGAGGAATCGAAACCATTGGCGTCGAGAAAGCGAAATCGCGGATCCGCGAGTTTGATGTAGTCGTTGAGGCGTCCGGGTCGGCAGCAGGATTTAATACTGCGCTTGATCTTCTACGCCCACGCGGGACTCTGGTTCTCAAGTCAACTTTTCATGGATCAACTGAGATTCCGTCGGCCAGAATCGTAGTGGATGAGATCAGTGTCGTCGGTTCGCGTTGCGGCCGGTTTGCTCCCGCTCTCGAGTTGCTGAGAAGCGGAGCGGTTGACGTGGATAGCCTGATTAGCGAGGAATATTCGTTGGCTGACGGGGTGATTGCCATGGAACGAGCCGCGAAAAGCGGTGTACTTAAAGTCCTGTTGCGTCCGTAGCTTTGTAGGGGCGTCCCACCGTGGGGCGCCCCTCGTAGCGCATCGATTCATTCATCGAAAGTAAATTGTTCGGCAGCAAGCGTGCAGCACAGCTGTGCGGGGCCTGTTTTCCATATATAGCGCTCCTGATGAAACGGGGGGCGCCCACGGAGTGACGCCCCTACAATGTTCTGCCATTTTTTCCTTTCCGTCCTTCTTTAGCTATACTGACGCCCTTCCATCGGTGCTCGCACAGCCATCATGCGATGGCAGTTAATAATCGCGAGGCACATGGCTTCCGGAAACTTCCAGAAAGTGGTGTTTTATGCCCGAATCTAACTTGTCATCCGTCAACGAAAAGGTGCTCCTCAGAAAGCTTCGTATTTGGATTGTCGCTCTGGGGATTGGGTGCCTGGTGGCCGGGATGGCTGTCGGCGCGATGCTGTCCGGACGTCCGACCGTCGCGCAGAACGAGGTCATCGCGCATGCGCCTGAAGCACTGTCGGCCTCGTTCGCTGAGATCGCACGCCGGGTCGAGCCCGCGGTCGTGAACATCGAAACGATGACGGCTGCACCCGAAACACCACCGAAGAGCGAAGAGGATAAGGAAGAAGAAGGGCCGAGTAATCCTTTGCTCGACATGTTTCGTCGCCAGGATCGCAGACCATTGCGCGGTGTCGGCAGCGGCTTCATCGTTAATTCAAAAGGTTACATCCTGACTAACGAGCACGTTATTGAAGGCGCGACGCGCATTACCGTGGGACTGCAATCGGGTGAGAAGTTTCGTGGCCGCATCGTCGGCATCGACGAAGAGACTGACGTCGCCGTGATCAAGATTGACGCGCCGCAAGATCTGCCGACCGTGACTCTCGGAGATTCAAACTCCGCGCAAGTCGGCGACTGGGTACTCGCGATCGGCTCGCCATTCGGACTCGACCAAACAGTCACCGCGGGGATCATTTCGAAGAAGGAGAGAGAGACGCCGGCGTTCTCGAGCTTCCAACGGTTCCTGCAGACTGACGCCGCGATCAATCGCGGGAACAGCGGTGGACCACTCGTTAATATGAAAGGCGAAGTAATCGGTATCAACTCGCAGATCGCGACTTCTACCGGCGATTACAACGGTATCGGCTTTGCGCTGCCGGCGAGTGAAGCGAACTTTGTCTATAAGCAGATCGTGTCGCAGGGAAAAGTAAGAAGAGGCTATCTCGGCGTCACACTGGAATCGGTTAAGGAAGAGTTCGCGCGCGTTTACGGACTACCGGAAGCGAAGGGCGCGATCGTCATGGACGTTCAGCAGAATAAAGACGGCCAGCTTACGCCGGCGGCCAAAGCAGGTTTGCAATCCAATGACGTCATCATTGAATTCAACGGGCAAACCATCAACAATTCTCAGGATTTGATACAGCGAGTCGCCGCAACTGCAGTTGGCGGAACGGCTTCCTTAACTTATCTGCGAGATACGGATGGGAAACTCGAAAAGCGAGTCGCGAACGTTATCCTGGGCGAACGTCCACTCATCGCGACTCTGAGGGATCCGGCTAACAGTTCAGCGGTAAAGACCAAACCGGAAGCGAAGAGCAACGAAGTGCATCTGGGAATCAAGCTCGCCGAATTGACGCAACAGCTCGTCTCTGAGAAGCGCCTGACCGGCATGCGCGGCCTTTATGTTAAAGAGGTTGACCCCAATGGATTGGCGGCAGAAGTAAGAGCGGCAAGCGGCCAGCCGGCGCTGGGTGAAGGCGATGTGATCACGCGAATCAATCGCGTCCCGGTAAGCACGTTAACCGAGTTTCAGCGCGTGTTGAATGGTTTGAAGTCCGGCGATCCAATCGTGCTTCACGTCTCGCGTTACACACGCGATGGCGATCGCATCAATCAACGAATCGTGCAGTTTACGTATCAGTAAAGCAGAGGTTAGATGCTGAATGTTAGATGTTAGGCTTGCACCTACGCTCGATCTCTGACTCCTGGTATTTACCAACATCCAGCATCAGCAATAAAAGCGGGATGTTGGATGTTAGATGTCAGTGGGAACGCCTTAAGCTAATTACTGATACGCAGCATTCGACATCTGACAGTTACTAACATCCAGCATCTAACATCCAACATCTACTCAATGGCTCAAGCAAAAAAAGCACTCGCAAAAAAGAACAACAAATCGGCCGGAAAGACTGCCAGCAGCACTTCGGTTAAGACCTATCACAATTACATCGGCGGCAAGTGGGTGCCGAGCGAATCGGGCGAGGTTTTCGAAAATCTCAACCCGGCCGACACTCGCGATGTAATCGGCCGATTTCCGCTCTCCACCAGTGAAGACGTGAACAAAGCCGTTAATGCCGCGCAACAAGCGTTCAATCGCTGGCGACAAACTCCGGCGCCGCGGCGTGCCGAGCTGCTCTTTCGTCTGGGCGAGATTTTGATCCGCGACAAAGAGCGACTCACGGCAGACATGACCCGCGAGATGGGCAAGGTATTGAAGGAAGCTGGCGGCGACGTGCAGGAAGCAATTGACTGTACCTACTACACCGCCGGCGAGGGGCGCCGCCTGCATGGCTTCACCACGCCGGCAGAAATGCCTGACAAGTTCGCGATGTGCGTACGCCAGCCGGTAGGACTTTGTGGATTAATCACCCCCTGGAACTTTCCGATGGCGATCCCTTCCTGGAAACTTATTCCAGCGCTCGTTTGCGGCAATACGGTAGTTATCAAACCTGCGGAAGACACACCGCTTTCGACGTACAACCTCGTCAAAGCATGTGAAGAAGCAGGTATTCCACCCGGGGTCGTGAATCTCGTCACGGGCTATGGCGATCCGGTGGGCGCGGCGATGACCAATCACCCGGCGCTGAGATTGATTTCATTCACCGGCTCAACCGACACAGGCCGCGTGGTCGCGTCCGCTTGCGCCGATCGCAACGCCATCTGTTCGCTGGAGATGGGTGGCAAGAATGTCATCATCGTGATGGACGATGCGGATGTCGACCTGGCGATCGAGGGCGCGGTCTGGGGAGCGTTTGGCACTTCGGGCCAGCGCTGTACCGCGGCATCGCGACTGGTCGTACACAAAAAAGTCTACAAACAGTTTTCACAGAAGCTGATTGAGCGCACTCGCGGACTGCGCATCGGTAATGGCGCCGATCCGAAAACTGACGTCGGCCCAGTGATCAACGTGGACGCTGTCGAGAAGATCATGAGATACATCGCCATCGGCCAAAATGAAGATGGTGCGACGTTGGCCTACGGTGGTAAGCGACTGACTAAAGGCGAGTACGCCAACGGTTACTTTATTCAGCCCACTGTTTTCACCGATGTGGCTCCGGACATGCGAATTGCCCAGGAAGAGATTTTTGGACCAGTGACTGCCGTGATACCCGCAGGTTCGCTCGCTGAGGCGGTCGAGATTGCGAATGGGGTGCGCTACGGATTATCGGCAGCGATCTACACACGCGACGTGAATCGAGCGTTCCATGCGATGAACGAAATGTACACTGGTATCTTCTACGTCAATTCTTCGACCATCGGCGCTGAAGTCCATCTTCCGTTTGGCGGCACCAAGGCAACCGGCAACGGTCACCGCGAAGCCGGCACGCAAGTGCTGGATATCTTTTCCGAATGGAAATCTATTTACGTCGATTACAGCGGTAAGCTTCAGCGCGCGCAAATTGACGAAGTTAACGTGTAGAGGTTAGATGCTGGATGTTAGATGCTGGTGAAAACAGCTTTCTGATCCCTGACTTCTGATCGCTGACTTCGGATCTGATCTCTGACTCTTGATTCTGACCACTAACATCTGACCTCCGCATTCTGTGTTCTGTATTCTGTGTTCTGTATTCTTGTTTCTGTTTTCACTACCATCTAGCGTCCAACATCTAACATCTGTCTTTGGAGGACCATCGTGATCGTCGGCTTACCGAAAGAGATTAAGGACAATGAGTATCGTGTCGGGTTAACGCCCGCCGGCGTGCGCGCTTTGACAGACGCCGGCCACAAAGTGATCGTCGAGAAAACCGCCGGTGACGGATCGGGCTTTGACGACGCTCTTTATCAACGCGCTGGCGCTCAAATAATCGATTCCGCCGATGAGGTCTGGGCCCAGGGCGAAATGATCGTGAAAGTGAAGGAGCCGATCGCGCCCGAGTATCCGCGGATGCGCGAAGGCCAATTGCTCTTCACTTACCTGCACCTCGCGCCGGACAAGAAACTCACTGAAGAACTAGTGCAACGAAAAGTTACTGGCATTGCTTACGAGACGATTACGGATCGCCGTGGCGGACTGCCATTGCTAACGCCAATGTCGGAAGTTGCCGGACGCATGGCCATTCAGGTCGGCGCGCACTATCTCGAGAAGATGAGTGGTGGCCGCGGCATTCTGCTTGGCGGCGTGCCGGGCGTCCCCGCGGCGCGAGTAGTGATCATTGGCGGCGGTGTGGTGGGAACGAATGCCGCCAAAATCGCGGTGGGCATGGGCGCGCACGTAACGATCATCGACAACAACCTCGATCGCTTACGAGAACTCGACGATATCTTTCTTTCGAAGATTTCGACGCTCGCCTCCAGCGCTTACATGATCCATGATGCGATTCAGAACGCGGACTTGATCGTTGGAGCGGTGTTAGTACCGGGCGCGGCTGCACCGAGGCTTGTCACCCGCAACATGTTGAAAGACGTGCCCAATGGCTCCGTCATCGTAGATGTCGCTGTGGACCAGGGTGGCTGCATCGAAACTACACATCCGACGACGCATTCTGATCCGACTTACTATGTCGAAGGCGTGTTGCACTATTGCGTGGCAAACATGCCGGGCGCTGTGCCGCGAACTTCCACGTTTGCGCTAACGAATGCAACTCTGCCTTATGCGATGAAGCTGGCGAATAAAGGTCTCGCCGCGATTAATGACGACCCGGGACTGAAAGAGGGAGTCAATACCTATGCGGGACACCTGACATACGAGGCAGTCGCGGTCGCGCAGGGGTCGGAGTACACGCCTTTGAACAAGTTGCTTTAACAGCGAGCGAAAGAAATACGACGCGTCCTTATCGTCCTTCACCCTGGAAATGCGCAGCCTTTGCAGTGCGCGG
>JANNON010000135.1:0-3784 GCA_031399105.1 Blastocatellia bacterium
GGGCCTGATCCACGATTTCATAAACTCGCGACTTAATTAGCGCGTTAGTG
Source organism: Blastocatellia bacterium (assembly GCA_031399105.1). Taxonomy (GTDB): domain Bacteria; phylum Acidobacteriota; class Blastocatellia; order Pyrinomonadales; family Pyrinomonadaceae; genus PSRF01. The sequence continues at coordinate 51 of JANNON010000135.1, forward strand.
GGAATGATCACTCGCTTAACGCCGTTACGGTCGACGAACATATCGATAATGCGACTCGCGTCCTTGCGCAACGTCGGCTCGCCTCCGGATAGCCAAAGATCCGTAATCGGCGGCATGGTCTGCGAGACTCTTTCGATCTGCTCAAAAGTGAGGTCGCCCGGTTGGTTCAACTCTTCATGATAAAAACAGGTCTGGCAGAACGCGTTGCAACGCGAGGTTACAAACAAAATCACCGTCCCCAAACGCCGCTCGCGCTTGGCGGACCTGATTAGTTGGAAAAGTTGGATGGCTTTGGCGGACATTCTTGATTAAGTGCTGAGTACTGAGTGCTGAGTTCCGGCTCAATCCAAACTTGCGCGCTTCGAACACATATTGAGGAAATCAGGTGGAGCGGACCCCACAGCACTCAGGACTCAGTACTCAGTACTCAGTACCCGGGACTCAGTACTTTGTTTTGGAGATGATGACAGCTTGATCCGGTGATTTCAATTCGTAGGTAATTCCTCGCCACTCAATGCGGCGTGAGAAGGCTGCAACCAACGCGTTCCACAAATAGAGCGCAGATGCCAGCGGCCAAAGAAAGATATGCGGCAATAGACTCGGCCTCAGTCTCGCTACTGGTCCAACTACTGAGCTGACAGCTCGCAGTCGCAGATACGACTTAAATGCGCCCAACAGAAAGACGACTGTGACGACGAGCAGCGGCACTAACAGGAAACGGCCGAGCGCTGCGTTTGCCAACAACAGCGCCAACCCTCCAAAGAATACTCCTACAAAAAGCAGACTCCCGATCAGCACCGGCTTCCAAAGATGCGGGGCGTAAACACGAGTAATTTTGAGCTGGCGATTACTGAACTCGAGCAACTCGCCCACGCTGCAGTCCTCAATCGAAAGCACCAAACAACCAGGGACAAAGTGAATCGGCAATCTCGCTTCCTGCAGCACGCGCGTGAGCGTGAAATCGTCTGACACTGTACCCTGCCAACGATCGCCGACACGCAGTTCGTCAAATCGTGAGCGAAGAATTGCTGTCGAACCACCCCAACAGAAGTTCTTCTCCACAGCCGCGCCTAAAGCTGAAGCGATCGAGGCATTCCAGACCGAACGTAAGTGTGAAGCGAATCCCCCGGCCCTCGGCACGAACCAGCGATAGCCTGTCGTCGCACCAAGGGTTGGATCCGAAAGCGGCTCAACGAGCAGACGCAACCATTCGGGATGCGGTCGTGCATCGCTATCGACAAACACGAATACTTCACTGTCTGCGGCGGCCGCAACGGTAGCCACTCGGAGGTTATGAACTTTCTGCCCGCAGTCGATCGCTTCGCCGGCAATCACTATGCGCGTCAACGGCGCGACCTCATTTCTCGTGCGGCGCAATTCCTCAATGACTTTCAGTGACGGATCGTCAGGGCGATCGCTTACGAAGATGATTTCGTATGCTGGGTATTGCTGTTGAAAGAGTGCTGCAAGATTCTCGCGCAAGCCTTCGTCCAGTCCTCGACACGGTGCGATCACCGTTACGAATGGCGTGAAGGCCTCACGAGTCGTGCGGGATTCATCGCGGATATATTTCACAAAACGAAAACCGCCGCGGAGGGAAAGGATGCCTAGTACAATAGCGATGCCGGCAAAGAAATAGAAAACGTACATTGTCGGAATGAGTTTAGCCGCGGATTCACGCGGATGAAACGGATCAGAACCGTGGAGCGTAGCGACCCGATCTTAAGGAAACTATCGCTTCCAAAGAAGCGAACGTTCAAGAATCTTAGTTCCGGCAGACGGATCTTAACTACACTGTTTTAGAAAGGGTTCCCAATATGTGTTGAGTCTTCGGCGACGGCCCGGTCGCTGGCGCTCCGCGGTTCTGATCCGCGTGATCCAGGTTCATCCGCGGCCAACTCATCTCCAAAAACAAAAGGCGTCACCCGCGCAACGCCAATATCCAACCAGCTTTCTAGCAGCAGAATAATCGAAGCTATTTCACGACGACTGACGCCACGGCGGCGAGGGGGGCCAACAGCTTCTGAGCAATACTGATAAACGGCTGCGGGTAAACGCCCGTCGCAACCACTCCCACCAACGACACATAAAGCGCCACTCGCAAAGAGGGCGAAAGCGCCAGCGGCCGATCATCCGCAATTCTGTCGCCGAGATACATCACCTTGATGAATCGCACGTAGTAGAAGAACGAAACAACTGTATTAAGGATCGCCCAGATGGCCAGCCAGTAATACCAGCTATTATTCTCTACCGCTCCGCGTTGCAGCAGTCCACCAAACAGAAAATATTTCCCTATGAACCCGCCCGTCATCGGCAGGCCACCGAGCGAAAGCATGAAGACTGCCATCATCGCGGCCATGCCGGGAGCTTTGTGCGCCAGGCCGGTTAGATCGTCAACGTTGTCGCCGATGATGCCACGCCGTCGCAGGCTGATGATGATTCCAAACGCGCCCATGTTCATCAGGGTGTAGACAAAGAGATAGATCACCAGCCCGAGATATCCGTAAGTGTTCGACGCCACAAGGCCCAGCAGCAAATAACCCGCGTTGGAAATCGACGAGTAGGCGAGCAGGCGTTTCGAGTTCTCTTGAGTAACTGCCGCCCAATTACCAACCATGATCGTTAACGCCGCGACCAGACCAATTAATGGCGCCCAGTCGTCGCGCATTGCTGGCAGCGCTTCGATGAAAATACGCGCGTAGAGTGCAAAGCTCGCGGCCTTGGAACCAGTGGACAGAAACGCCGTCACTGATGTAGGCGCGCCTTCGTAAGCGTCCGGGGCCCACATATGAAAAGGCACGGCTGCGATCTTAAAAAAGAGCCCGGCAGCCAGCGCGATCATTCCCAAAATGAGCATGGGTCGCATCGCAGGATTGCCGGTCATCGCACCAATCTCACGGCCAATCTCTCCGAGGTTAGTCGACCCCGTTAGTCCGTAAATCAGCGACATCCCGTAGAGCAAAATTCCCGACGAGAACGCGCCGAGCAGAAAGTATTTCATGCCGGCTTCGTTCGAACGTTTCTCGCGCTTGGTGAAAGCGACCAGGATGTAGAAAGTGAGCGCCATCAACTCGAGGCTGATGTAAAGCGTGATCAGATCGTAACCGCAGCCGAGGAACATCATGCCGACGGTGGCAAAAAGCACGAGGGCGTAAAACTCGCCGTGCTGCTCGCCTTCGATGTCGAGATATCGGGTGGAGATTGCGATGGTAAGACCGGCTGCGATGAGGAATATCGCTTTAAAGATCAGCGCAAAGCCGTCGATGCGCACCATGCCATAGAAGCCTTCGAGCGGCAACGCACCCCGCGCGAACCACCATTGCAGTATTAAAGATGCGGCGGCCAAAGCGGTACTGAAGAGGGCGAAATAGGCAATGACCTTGCTTTTGCGATACGGCAGGATTACTTCCATCACCAGCGCGACGCAGGCGCAAACGGTGAGTATTAGTTCCGGTGCAATCAGCTGCAGATCAGAGAGATTGAGCAACGTCGTCGAGCTGGCCTGGAGGAACCAAGGCTGAAGGATGAAGGCTGAAGGGTGAAGAAAAGCCGAAATTAGGCCGAATGTGATCATGATGTTTGTTCGCTGAGCCCTACGCTCTACTGCCCTGCCCTTTCAACCTTCAATGCCACAAGTCAGCTCTTCACTGGGAGCGCGGACGGCCTCGTCCGCTAACGCTGAATGCCACTCAAGTTGAAAGCTCCCATTGACGGTGCATGAACCAACAGGCTTG
>JANNON010000180.1:0-2296 GCA_031399105.1 Blastocatellia bacterium
AAGAAGACTACCGCCTAGACTTAGTTCGCCCGTTTCCCACCGGCGCCGGCTTCAACTGCTTTCTAATTGCTGTCAGGGATCGAGATGTGCTCTTCTTCAGAGCGTCCAGATCATCACTGATGCGCTCAATTTCATTGAGTAACGGTGCCAGGACAGCACTGTTTAGACTTTCCGGAATGCCAACCGCACCGCCACCGCCACCTGTACTTGGATCGCGAATCTCAATCGAGATATGAACAGCCTCGCTACCAGATGCATTCACGTTGAATCTGCAAGCGTCACTGAGTGTATTCTGTCCAGGGCCAGCACCAGCGGGTGGAGCAGGAGACGGCGCCGGGAAGTCCGGATAATGCGTGATGTCGGGATCGCACACTTGACTATTGCGAATGTACAGGGGTGTTATCCGGTACTGGCGTGGCGCTCCGGTGCAAGAGGCTGGAAAGTAGAAGCGAAATGTATTCGTACCAGGAATCGCAGTGGAAGCAGGGACAAAGGTTGTGGCCTGCACATAATTGGTTGCTGGCAGACACGACATTATCGCGCCGAGCACCTTGTCAGGTGAGCCAGCTATTACTTGAACACACAAAACGGCCTTCGGTCGGTTGCCAAGAAAAGTGACAACGGTTTCGGCTTTCCAGTGCGGATCAACGTCCAGTTCGAAATAATTGCCGCGCCAATGGATCTGGCTCATGAGGGTTCCTCAAATAGCAGTAGGTAAGGAGTCAGCTAGGGGGGTTGCGAAGAATCGCAATGTAGTTCGTCGACTGACCTGATCAAAGTCTCGTTGACATTGCAATCGTCGAACGCTACTTTCGTATCCCCTCAGTCTGCTCCATAGTTCTGCCTCTGGCTACCCACTCGCGAATCCCAACCCAATCATCAAACCGGCTACGTCGATGTCTTCCATCAAGCGCCTTCTAATTCCGCTCTTGCTCCTCGTTATGACGTTCAGCGGAAGGCCGTTCGGTGAAGATTTCAGCACGAGATTGGGGCGACTAAGAATCTATGGCCAACAGCATCCGTTGTGGTGTTACGCGGCTAGCGCACAGATGACGGCGAGTAGTCTCCGTGCGGTGTATGACGTGGAAACTAGGCAGTGCGAGATCGTCGAGATGTCTGAAGGAAGGACTTCGGTCGAAGACTGCTGCGAGCATTACGGATGGTGTGACTCAGGTGGCGGGGCCGAGGCAATGTTACGGGACTTTTTCAACTTCGATGTCAAGGGCGACATAGCCAGCGAGTTTGAGATACTAAGTTTCGCGCGACTCAAGAACGAGCTGAGAATACCGCGTAAGAATGGCGACACGGCACCTGTCGTCACCACGTTTTTTCCTGGTGGCTCCAAACATCAGGTCGTGGTGCGCGGCGTCGCAAGAATCTCCGGAAAGGATTACGTCTATATCATAAATCCAAAGCCCGTTGCCGATCCGGGCGGAGCTACTCCATCAGAACGCCGCGGTGGAGAGCCGCGAAAGTTGAAGGCGAGTCGCTATATGGTCGAGCAGACGCAATCGACGAGTTTGACGGCAAACGTTTCAGACATCTATGGGGTAACCGCACGGTGAAGAAGCTAACCGCGATCGCATGCTTCTCTCTGTGCTATATAGTTAGCACAAGCATCTCAGCATGCACATGGTTCGACGATCCAGTTGAGAAGCCTGTGGCCAAGGCAGATGCCGATGAAGCACTACGCGTCGCGGCTCAAGAGTGGTTAGATGCGAATCGTCACGCAGGAGACGAAGACGCTCTTGACCTTCCACCGGGATCACTGTTAACGGCGGAGCTCGCCGATGCCACCGCATCAGTAGACGACAGTTCCCGCGAGCCGCCCATACCAGTTCACGTTGTTACTAGAGCGATGATGCTTGCGCATCCGACGGACATTGCGAAGGCGGTTCCGCAGTATCCCGAATATTTCTTGTACCCAGTCAAAGCGAATGGAGAGATTATTGGTGCCGTCCGACTTGTTCGTCATGACAGCACGTTCGAAGCGGTTTCATTCGGAGAGCCCGTTACAACACGCACCGCTATTCGCGGACGCCGTGGCGGTTCTACGACGCCCGAGGCCGACCGGTCTGCCATTCTCGTCGTCATACCGAGTGCAAGTCAGCAATTCATAGCCGTAAGGACCGGCTCGACGTTGGGAGCTGTTATGCTGCGGGATACATCGTCGATCACTTTGCCGATCGTTACTATCGATAGCGTCATGGCCGCCTACATGCCAATTGTTTTGCTTCCGGATTCTGTATCGAGGTAGCGCTTTCGAACATCGTGAGCATCTCGGCGGGGACGCTCC
>JANNON010000016.1:0-2527 GCA_031399105.1 Blastocatellia bacterium
CAGTCCGAGCGTCAACTGCGTCAGATCGTTTGACCCGATTGAGTAGCCGTCAAAGACACGCAGAAACTCGTCGGCGTAGATCACGTTCGCGGGCAGCTCGCACATCGCATAGATCTCGAGTTCATGCTCGCCCTGCTTCAAACCAAACTCAGCCATGAGATTCACCACGCGCTCGGCTTCGGCCACCGTGCGGCAGAAGGGAATCATCGCCTTCACGTTTACCAGGCCCATCTCTTCACGCACTCGCAACATGGCGAGGCACTCCAATTCAAAGCCTTCCTTGTAGCGGTCGTCGTAATAGCGCGAGGCGCCACGGAACCCGAGCATCGGATTCTCTTCCGTCGGTTCAAACTCGGCGCCGCCAATCAGCATTGCGTACTCGTTCGACTTGAAATCAGACATGCGCACGATCACCGGCTTGGGAAAAAACGCCGCCGCGATCCGAGCGATGCCTTCCGACAACCTCCGCACAAAGAAATCGCGCGGGTCTTCTTCGCCTAAGCGCCTTTCAATCTCTTTCACCGTCTCGGCGTCAGCGAGATGCGGGTAACGAATGAGCGCCATTGGGTGAATGCCGATGTGGTTGTTGATAATGAATTCGAGGCGAGCCAGGCCAACCCCATCGTTCGGCAACGAAGCGACTGCGAAAGCGTGATCCGGATCGCCGACGTTCATCATCACCTGCGTGCGCGGGCGTTGCGTTTCGCCGACTTCGCGGCGATCGACTGCAAACTCGATCTCGCCTTCGTAGATGTTGCCGTGCGCGCCTTCAGCACACGAGACCGTCACCTGCGTACCGTTCACGAGTGCTGTGGTCGCGTTGCCGGCGCCGACGATGCAAGGAAGGCCGAGCTCGCGGCTGATAATCGCGCTATGACAAGTACGGCCACCACGATCGGTAACGATCGCTGCGGCCTTTTTCATGATCGGTTCCCAGGCGGGATCGGTCATTGAAGTGACGAGCACGTCGCCAGCCTCGAACTCAGTCAGCTTGTCCGGATCGTCGAGCACGTGGACGCGGCCCTGGCTGATCTTTTCGCCGACCGCGATGCCGGTAACGAGCGGCGCCGCGTGTTCGCCAGTCAGGCGATAGGTCTCGATGTAGTTGAGTCGATTGCTGGCGTGGACAGTTTCGGGTCGCGCTTGCAGGATGAAGAGCTCGCCGGTGTAGCCATCCTTGGCCCATTCGATGTCCATCGGCGTCGGCTTTCCGGCGAGCGCGGAATAGTGATCTTCGATCTGACAGGCCCAGCGCGCGAGTTCGAGTACTTCATAATCGCCGAGACAAAAACGTGAGCGCTGCGCTTCGACCACTTCGCGTGTGCGTGTGCCTTTGCCGTCGAGGCCATAGACCATCTTCACTTCTTTGGTGCCGATGTGGCGGCTGACAATCGGCCGCGCGCCGGTCATCAAGGTTGGTTTGAAAACGACCCACTCATCCGGCGTCGCCATGCCTTGCACGATTGCTTCGCCAAGTCCCCACGCGCCGTTGATGACGACGACATCGCGGAAACCGGATTCGGTGTCGAGCGAAAACATCACGCCTGAGCACGCCTGGTCGGAACGGACCATCGGTTGAATGCCGATCGAGAGTGCGACGTCGAAGTGATCAAAGCCACGCGCGGCGCGATAAGAGATGGCGCGGTCGGTCCAGAGTGAAGCGAAGCAGCGATGGCAAGCGTCAATCAAACTGGCCTCACCGCGCACATTCAGGATCGTGTCCTGTTGTCCGGCGAAGGAAGCGTCGGGAAGATCTTCTGCGGTGGCGGAAGAACGGACTGCGACTTCGGGCGGGTTGAGAACTGGTTTGGATAGGTCGAGCGCAGGAGCGGCTCCGGAGCTGTTTGCATCGCCGTCAGCAGAGTTGCCCGATGTCGAGCCGTTGGTGGTCCCGGGCGTGTCGGTGCTTCTACGATTCGTTATGCCCGCGGCAGGATTATTGACTCGATGACAAAGCCTTCGATACGCGCCGATGATCGCGTCATGCACTTCCTTCGGCAGCGGTGTATCGAGCATCAGTGCCCGCGCCTCGCGCCCAGCTTCGTTGAGCGCGCGCATGTCGTCATGGTCCAAACCACTCAGGAGAGTCTGCAGCTTCTTCTTCAAACCGTTGGTTTCAAGCAAGAGCCGGTACGCCTCACTCGTCGTAGCAAACCCATCCACCGCCCGCACACCTCTGGGCTTCAACGCGCGATACAACTCACCCAAACTGGCGCACTTCCCGCCAACCAGTTCGACATCGCCAGCACCGACTTCGGATAGGTCGAGAACAAGAGGTTTGGAAGGCGCGCTACGAGATGTGCTGTGATTAGTCGTCGACTCAGCATTCGCGGATGCGGGTTTGGGAGTCTTACTCATCGTTTTGTCTCCAGATGCAACGGGTTCAGACGGAAAGAGAAGCTCTGCTATTACGAGGTCCCAATAGTAGCAGAGATATTCTGGCGATTTAGTCTTTAAGAGTGCGAATCGAAGTGGTTTTTCAGCGTTTGGGTTGCCGGCCGGACCCGACGCTACCGCGTGACGGTAC
>JANNON010000228.1:0-3911 GCA_031399105.1 Blastocatellia bacterium
TTCCAAGTTCCAAGTTCCAAATTCCAAGTACAAAGCTCTACTTACAAAACGAGATGACAAAACTCACCCCCCGACAATGGCTCGTAGTGCTGGCCTTCGTGGTGGTTCTGTTCGGCACTGTCGTATTCGCGGTCCGGACAATCCGACCGGCAATCTACTGGCACTATCACCAGGATGAACCAATCAGCGGTTGGATGAATATCGAGTACGTGGCCCACTCGTATAAGGTCCCGCCCCACGTTCTCTATCTCGCGCTCGGGATGCCGCATAAGCCACCCGACAAACGTCCCTTGCGTGATATAGCGCAGTCGCAGAACCGTTCAATGGACGAAATCAAGGCCATCCTGCTTGATGCTATCGTTCACGCTCGTCCGCCTTACCCACCACCGCCGCCGCCTCCAAAAGATCGACCGCCGCATGAACAGGGGGTACCTAAATGAGTGTTACCGAACAACTCTTAGCGGCCCTCGTACTCTACGGTCTGCCAGTACTCTTCGGCGTGATCCTGGTTGCTTCTGTGGGTGCTCCACTTCCGGTGAGCTTTCTATTAGTCGCAGCCGGTTCATTTGCGAAACAGGGCCAGATGAATTTCGTGCCCGTCGTAATCGCTGCCAGTTGTGCTGCCATCCTCGGCGATCAGATTGGCTATGGGCTGTCTCGTTGGGGTGGCCGCCGGCTGGTTGATCGGATCACGAAAAGGATCGGCGGCGCGACGAAAATTAAGAAGGCCGAAGCGCTTTCCAAACGTTGGGGCGGCGCGGGAGTATTCTTTAGTCGCTGGCTCGTCACCGAACTAGGGCCATGGATCAATGTGACCAGCGGAATCACTGGTTATCCCTGGCGTCGCTTTTTGTTGTGGGGTGTGTCGGGCGAAATTCTTTGGGTAGTTTTGTATGTGGGCCTGGGCTACACGTTCAGCGACCGCGTGCAATACCTGGCTCAGATCTTGGGCAATCTTGCCTGGGTAATTTTGGGGCTGATTGCGTCGCTCATTCTGGGATGGAAGGTATTCCGATATTTTCGTCCCAGGGAATCCATGACGGCGTAGACATGCGTTCTGTGAGTCTTCAAGTTTGTTAGAGTGCTAGCCCTGCCAATGAGATTAATCGGGTACAGTGATTTGCGTCTCTTTCATATCCTGATTCTTATCAAACGAAAAGGAATCACACCATGCACAGTTCATCACAATTTTCGAGCCTACTCGCTCTGAGCCTGGTCCTGTTCGTCGTCTTGGCTTGCCGCACCGGCGGTTCAGATACCTCGGCGGTCCCGGAGGACACGGCGGCTATCCCGGTTCCTGAGGACAAGAAGGATTACATCGGCGACTGGAAAGGCCAATTCCAGAACGGGAGCATGACACTCAGCATTTCACCTGATGGCACCGTCAATTACGAGCGCAGAGAAGTCACTACCGGCACCTTCTCGAAAACCAACACGAAGTACTTCTCGGGCGGAAAAATTCATAAGTTTGACGGCAATGATTTCGAGGTGAGGGCTTTGTCCGAGTCAACCACCTTCAAGGTTGAAAAGCCGCCCTATCGCGACGGCCAAATGTGGAAGATGGTCGTTGATGGTGTAGAACTGAGCCGGGAAAATTCTGACGACGATGCGCCTGCTAGCGACAATTCTAACGAAGTCACGGTTGAAATTGCCGAGATGCGTAAAGACGACGGCAACGGCAAGATGTCGATCGAGGTCACAAACACGTTCTCACAGACCGACAAGGCAATTCACTGCTACGTCCAGTGGAGGAATCCGAAGGCAGGAACCAGGGTTAAGTTCGGATGGACCGCGCCGGGCAAAAAAACTGAGTTCAGTGACCATCTTACTGAAAGCGACAAGGAGAACGCATTTAGCCAAAGCCTGGAGATGGGCAAGGGTCAACCATTACCCAAAGGCACCTACAAGGTTGAGATCTATGTCAATGACAAACTGGAGCGCACTCTGCATTTCGAAATCACCTGAAGCAGTTCAGCAAAACTTCGTTCCCTTCACCACCGGATCGACCGTCGGATAGGCGTTGTAGCGACCAGACAAGTCGCACGCGAAAGTGATCCGGTCTGTTCCTTCGTCTTTGTTCTCATCGACCAGCCGAACTTCCAAAGTGTGCTCGCCTTTTGCAAGTAGGTCTCCGGGAATCGGAGAACTCCAGGTCATCTCGCCAGTCTCTTTCATCTCACCCCATTCACCCTCGTCGATCCGTGCGTGCGCCGACGTGATCGGTAGGTTTGACCAGGCTCGTGCGTGACACTCGGCCGGACCAGTGACGATGTGCGCAGGCTTCGTTGCCAGGATCACGCGGCGTGGATGAGTGATCAGTGCAATCGGACCACGGTCCTCGCGCGTCCGATAAGTGAGGGCAATATCATCCTCGTCAAGATGTACGATGGCATATCCCGCGGCGCCGCCTTCCGGATCGCCAATCGATCGTGTCGTGACGTAAACGTTGCGACCATCGTTCGCCATCTGTCCATAGTGAGTATGCGCGGCAAAGTGCGCAGTGATCGGTCGGGTCTGCATCACATTGCGCCACTCTTCAATGCCTGGGCCTGCGTAATCTTCCCAAACCTGAAATGGATAGTGATGCTGAAAGACGATCACGCGCTCATCGCGTGCTAGAGCAGCATCTACTTCATAGCGAAACCAGATCACTTGCTCGTCGCTCAAACCCAACGGCCGAAACTGATTGGTGTTTAAGAGAATGAAACGAAAGCCGCCGATACTAAATGCTTTGTAAGTTTCGCCGACGTGTGCCCGGTACGAATGACAACCGGGATCGTGATGCGCGTCGTGATCGCCGACGAGCGCATGGAATGGCATCTTTAACTTGCTCGTAACGTTCTTAAAAAGTTCCCATTCGTTGTCGCGAGCGTGCTGCACATTGTCGCCGGCGAACTGCACAAAATCCGGCCGGACAAGTTCGTTGACTTCATCTGCCATCCACAGCGCGGTTTGATAATTTGGGCGATCAGCAGCTTCGAGATGAAGGTCGCCAGGCCAAACGAAAGTGACGGGGGATTTGCTCATGCGGGGTCTCCGTGGGTTGGTGTATTTAGTCTCTTGGGGATTTCGTAAAATTACTGGTGCAAAAAAATTTACCATTGATCATTTGAGATTTCTCAGTTGCCTTTTTGAGGACGAGTTGATTTTGTGCTTGTGCTTTGTGCTTTGTGCCTGCCTCGTGATAGACGGGGCAGGTGTCCCTTAAAATGACAACTGAGAAATGGAAAATGATCAATGGTAAATACTAGATCACGCAAAATTGCGACTCAACGCAAGTAGCATATCGCCCTCAATTCACCGCAGACACGCCACACTCGAAGTGTCTTTCAGTCCTCGCACCGCACAAACCAGCGACAACTTCCAGTCCTCCAACGGAGTTCCCTGCACGGTCATGTGACTTGTGATGAACGCGAGCCTCTGTGTTTCCGGACCCTTTCCGATAGTGAACCGTTCTTTCAGGTAGTAGGGAGGAATCGATTGATAGTAGAGCACTGCCATCACGGCCACTGCGCCGCGCGTTCGCTCGTTGATCGGAACACGATAGGTAATCCGATCGGCGCCGCTCGATCCTGATGGGTTAATGTACTCGGCGTCACGTTCGGCATCGCCGTGCGGCCCAGTGACGTTTGCGAACGGTCCAGCACGTCGCCAACCCTTCGGTAAGAGTCGATTGTTCTTCAGCGGATGATCACCACCAACAAAGCTGGTCGTAATTTTACCTTTCGCATTAGCCACCAGTTCTTCATAGATCTGCACCTGACTCTCATCAGTGATCACTGAATGGTGCGGTTGAAAGACCTGCTTGCCCGTGGCGGCAATTTCGACAGTGATATCGGGTCTTGAATGTTGGCTCTTGCGTCTCAGTCGCAATAGCGCAGAATGCCGCGAAATCGCTTAAGGGAGGCTTC
>JANNON010000264.1:0-8104 GCA_031399105.1 Blastocatellia bacterium
CGATTGCTGCCATCGCCCAGACGGCGAGCAGACAAAATGTTAAAAAGCGTTTCGACATCTTCTCGTGCCTCACTTTGTGTTCCAAGAGGTTATAAAAACTATCCACAGATTACACAGATTGCACAGATTCAACCAAAACCAAATCAGGAGGAGAGCCTCGCAACAATGGGCTTACTGTAATTCTCGGGTTTTTCAGACTTGAATCTGTGTAATCTGTGAAATCCGTGGACAGGTTTTCGCTTTAACCAAAGCAATAAAGCCTACCATCCTGCGCGCCGATCACTATGCGTCCATTCGCGATCGCTGGCGAGGCTGACAGCGCTGAGCCTGCGGTGAACTCCCAAAGCTTTGCTCCAGTGTTCACATTGAGCACATAGAACCGGCCGTCATTCGAACCAACATATGCTCGGTCACCGGAGATCGCTGGAGAGGATTCCACTCGCGCTCGCGTCGTGAATGTCCAGAGCGCCTTTCCATCCAACCCCAGCCCGTGAACCATCTTGTCTCGGCCGCCGACTACAAGGCGATCCATCGTTACGGCTGCCGACGAATAGAACGGAAACTTACGTTGCGGGTGCTGATACCGCCAGACTATCCGCCGGTCCTGTAGATTCACCATCAACACTTCGTTGTCGAAGGTTCCGTAGAAAGCTCCACCGGCTCGCAACGCGGGCGAAGCGCCGGTATAGGCTCCCGAAGAGACGGTCAACAATTCTTTGCCATCTGAGATGCGTATGCCGCGGAACACCTCATCGCATCCGGCGATAAATGCTAATCCACCGGCTATACTCGGTGTCGAATGCACAGCTCCTTCAGTCCTGACCTTCCACAGAACAGAACCGTTTCGCGTCGAGAGACAATAGAGATACTGATCGTACGATCCGATGAGCACTCGATCGCCAACAACTACCGGTGACGACTTAATCTCAGTGCCAGTCTTAAAGGCCCAGAGTTTCTTTCCATCAGTTGCATTCACCGCGTGAAACCAACCGCTCAGATCGCCTATGAAGACAACGCCGCCGCTGTATGCCGGGGACGATTCACCAATGGGCGCGTCGATGGCGTACTTCCAATAGAGCGCGCCGTTGTCGAGATTCAGCGCCAGGAGTTCGCCTTTCTGCGTGCCAACGAAAACGGTCTTACCCACTATCGCTGCCGAGGATTCAATCGGTTCCCCTGCCTCGTAAGTCCACAGTGGCTTCAGTGACGCCGGCACACTTGATTGCGACACACCGGTCAGTTGGTGATTGCCGCGAAATTGCGACCAGTTGTCTGCTGGCGTGTCCTGGCCTCTGGCGCTGACCAAAAATAGGAACGTGAAGGCCAGCACCAGCGGGATCCGTACGCGGCTTCGAAAGGAGTGATTCATCGCTATCATAGGGTTACGTCTAGTATGCCAATTCATAGATCTCCAACGCGCTGTTTCGATCAAATGGCCGGGGGTTAAAGTTGCCCGTCCATTGCGCTGCTGCCTCGGTCGCGAGTAACGGCAGGTCCGCATGAGGCACTCCTGAGGCGCTCAGCGACTGCCGCAATCCACCCGCTTCTGCAAGTTCTTCCAATCGCCGCGCGAGCGCTTCACCGTGATTCAACTCAGTGGTGCTCATGCCGGATTGGGCCAACAATTCTGCGTATCGCACTCCCGCGACCGAATCATTCCAACGAACAACTGACGGTAACAGCAACGCGATCGCCAGCCCATGCGCCGTCCCATACCGCGAAGTTAACGGGTTGGCACAAGCGTGCGTAGCGCCGAGCATTGAATTCTCAATCGCGGCGCCGGCGAAATAGGCCCCAAGTTGCATCGCGCCTCTTGCTTCAAGATCGTTTGGCCGCGCCAGGACGCTTTCGTAGTTCGCTTCCAGCAACCGCCACGCTTCGCGCGAGAAGAACTCCGAGATGCCGCTGCGTTTCGTCGTCACATAAGTTTCGACGGCGTGCGCGATCGCGTCAAACCCGGAAGTGGCGGTGATTGACGGTGGCTGAGAAAGCGTAAGCACGGGATCGAGCAAGGCGATCCGAAATGCAGCCTTGGGATCACCGCAGGCCATCTTCAGATGCGTTTGCGCGTCGGAGATCAGGGCGTAAGTTTGCGCCTCGCTGCCCGTACCTGAGGTGGTGGGAATTCCAATCATCGGCAACAGCGGTTTGTTCGCCCTGTTATAACCAAGGTAGTCCGACATCTCTCCGCCGTTCGTTAGCAGGAAGTTGATCGCCTTTGCACAGTCCAAAGAGCTGCCGCCACCAAGGCCGATGATCGAATCAACCTCGAGCGGCGACGCAAAGTTCCTCCCGTGCATTACAGCGCCTGTGTCGGGATTGGATTCAAAATCGTGAAAGCCAAAAACCTCTATTCCAGCCCGACGCAACGGCGCTTCGGCCTCTGCCACGTGACCCGACGCTACTAAACCAGGGTCGGCTACGAGCAAGACGCGCCGAAATCCCAGCTCGCGCGCGAGTTCTCCGACCCGGTCAATTGAGCCTGCTTCGAAAAGGACTCGAGTCCTTGGTTGAAAATCAAATGGTTGAATCATGGGCCGTCATACTTCCCAATACTTCACGGACTTACGGCTCTGCCGTATCCCTTGCGGTAAGCATCCAGCTTACCAATCACGCACTTTAGCCAAAAGGCTATGCCTTAAAAAGTGGTTCGACGAAGGCATAGCCTAAACAACATCTGAGCTTCGGTCGGTAAGCCGGAGGCTTACCGCAACCAACGCGGCAAAGCCGCAAAGAGGTCACGAACCGGTGCTCATCTCCGCCTTTAATAGAGATCCATCCACTGCGCCACGCCTTCTTGAAGTCATCGCCCCGCTGAACTCCTGCCTGGCTTTTCAGCGACGGCATATAGATAGTTTTCGCTGCGAATAATAAGCACGCCATCAGAAATAGCCGGGGTAGCCATCAGAGGCTGGCCCATGGCGTTCGTCGCGAGCAACTCATACTTGTGTCCGGCTTTCACAACGAAGACGTCACCGTCCTGACTGGCGAGATACAACTTCCCGTCAGCAGCTACAGGCGAAGCGCTAAACGAACTCGGTAAGCGCTGCTGATAAACGAGCGCTCCAGTTTTCGCATCGTAAGCAGCGAAGACCCCGTTATCAGCACAGGTATAGAAGAGGTCGCCGTAGATGATTGGCGTAGGCGTGTAGGGACTACCTTTGCTCGACTGCCACGCGAGAAACTCGTTCGTCTCCTGGCCGGCCTTGAGCGATATATCACCAACTGCACCAGGTCGAAACGCATACATCGGGCGTCCTGCCGGATATCCCCCAGTGACGTAGATCAAACCGTGGCCGACAAGCGGCGCCTGCATTTTGACCTGGGCGTTATTATCCGAGAAGCGCCAGAGCTCCTTGCCCGTCAGTGGATCGTAGCCGCGAATGTAGCGGCTGCCATTGGCAACCAGGTCGGTCCGGTCCTTTCCTTCATGAATGGTCGGTGTACTCCACGAGGTTATCTCGCCCCGCTCGACGCGCCACACTTCACGTCCGTCCTTCAAATTGAATCCCGCGATGAATGATTGCTTATGTCCATCGGCCTGCACGATGACGAGGTCGCGGTAGATTATCGGACTGCTCGCGTGTCCCCAGGATGAAGTTGGATCGCTCCAAAGACCCGGATTGAGCACGCCGAGATCTTTCTTCCAAAGCAATTTTCCATTCACGTCGTAACAGTCGAGCCCCTGGGAGCCGAACAGCGCGACGACGTACTTGCCGTCGGTGGCGGGGGTCGAATTCGCCTGCGTTGCCTTTACATGTCGCTTTGCTCTTGGGATCCCCTCGTAAGCAGTCTTCTCCCAAAGAATCCGGCCGCTGCGCTTGTCGAGGCTGTAGATTTTCCAGGTGTGTTTGGCATTGTCCTCCGCCAAACCGATGCCTGGATCTTTGGCGCTGAAGCGCGCATTTGGATCGCTGCTGATTGCCGTGATCAGGAAGATCTTGTTGCCCCAGACAACCGGGCTGGAGTGTGAGAGCCCGGGTACCGGAACCTTCCAGCGAATGTTCAGTGACTTTTCAGCATCCCAGGTGCTCGGAGTCTTGGAGCCTTCGGCAACACCCGAAGCGTTGGCGCCACGAAACGCCGGCCAGTTCTGTGCGGTCGCAGCGATCGACAGCGAGGTCAGGAGAAAGCAGAGTAAAAGCCCTCTTTTCATAAAACTCCTTCGTGTTGATTGGCGGCTCTGCCGCTTTCCTTGCGGTAAGCCTCTGGCTTACCGTTGGAATGAGTAGGCAGAGGCTGCGCCTCACTCAGAGTTTCGCTAGGAAACGTTCTCAAGGCGTAGCCTTATCCGAAGAAACGGCCATCGGTAAGCCGGAGGCTTACCGCAAGGAATGCGGCAGAGCCGCGTCTTTGATCTAATTCACCAGCGCAAAATGCTGCAATTCTATTTTGGTGCGGTCGGTACTGGAGATGGTTTCACTGTCTGTACCGCAGACGGTTTCGGCGCCGGCGTCGAAGCCGGTTTCGGCGTCGCACCCTCAGCGAGCGCATATAGTTGATTGCGGTTTGAAAAGTACAACACACCATTAGCAGGAACAGCGGTCGAGTAGACTGAACTGCCCATGTTGATTTCGGTCAGGACGTTCTTCGTCTTCCCTTCCTGGATGATCACCACATCACCATCTTCGTCTCCCAGATACAGCTTGCCATCAATGATCATTGGCGAACCCCAAACTGCCGCGAATAGATCGTGCGTCCAATAAACTTTCCCGGTCTTCGCGTCGAGGGCATGAAGGAATCCGCTGAAGTCCGACTGATAGACGATGCCGTCCTTGATTGCTGGCGTAGAAATCGAGCGACGAATCTTGTCGTAATGCCAGACCACTCCGGTGGCGGTAATGTCTCCACGCTTCGACGCGTCGAGACAATACATGTGGCCGATGCCCTCACCGTGTTCCGGATCCTGACCATTGCTTATGTAGACGCGATCTTCGTAAATAACCGCCGTGGAGATAATTTCGTTGCGGGTCTTGGGCCAGACAGAGTCCTTCGGATTAGTATCAAATTCCCAAAGCTTCTTTCCGGTTAATGCCTCATAACCGCGAATCCAACCATCGCCCTGACCGTGCACTACTTGCACGACCCCACCAAGCGTTCCCACCGTGGCTGAACTCCACTGCCCATGAAGAATGCGTTCGTTAACCGAATTGTCTTCCCAAACCAGTTTGCCGGTCTTCTTATTCACCGCAACAATCGCTGGCGCCTTGGGCGACGGAACGTTCACATGACTTTCATCCTGACCATTTGAAGTGCTGACGAAGATCAGATCGCCGTGCGCAACTGGCGAGGAATTCGCCAGATTGTGCGGCAGCGCGCCGACCTCCTCGATCATGTCGAACTTCCAAACGATGTCACCATTAGCCTCCCCGGTCAGCTTTTCATCCCTGACCGGACCATCGTTCTCTTTGTCTGAAAACCCTGTGTGTCCAGACACATCAACTCGGCGCGATTGGAGACATAGTAAATGCGATCGCCTTCAACCAGCGGCGAAGAGGCTACTCCCTGATAAGGCCAGTCGTTCACGCGACCAGCGGCGAGTTTGTCGTGTACCATCTGCCACAGGAACTGACCGTCCGTTTCGCGAAAAGCCATTAGGACGCCCTTGTCGCCGGTGATTTTGGGATCGCGCACACCTTCATTGTTGGTTCCCACAAACACAGTTCCACCTGCAACAACGACATTGCCATAAGTCTGCGAACCGAGTTCGGCCACCCACTTAACATTCTTCTTTGTCTTCACGTCCCAACTGGTTGGCAGACCTTTCATGTTTGAGACCATGTTTCGATCGGCAGTGCCACCCCACATTGGCCAATCGCCACCGCCGGGATCTGATGCTGAAGCAGCGGGAAGTAAGCGGTTAGAGGGAAACAGCAGCGCTGCTGCCACTAGTACGAACAAAAAGGTCATCAGCATTCTTAACTGGATCAGGCTGGTTCCGTTTTTGAGCCGCTTTCGGCCATCGCTGAAAGAATCTGAGAGACTGCCGCGTTGCTTTAGCTTGAATATGTTCATGTTCACCTTATTGAGACTCCGCCAATTCAACTTCCGTTTTCTGCCTTCTGTGTTCTGTGTTCTCTCTGCTGAGAACTCACTTCCGATTCGCATACACCTTCAAATTATCGAAGTAGATCTCCGCGAGCGCGTTACCGAAGATCCCAGGCGATCCCTGCCGATTCGGAGTCGGATCCACTCGCTCAATCATCCACGCGGCCGGTTCTGTTTCACCCACTGCCCAAACCTTGCCACGGGCTCGTACTTTTCCATCGGCCATATTCTCCACCTGCAGCTTCATGCGATACCAGGTGTCGGGCTTCCACGCAAACGGCATCGCCACCGTGCGCACGGTTTCCGGTTGCCACGGCTCAATATGCAACGTTTGACTGTTGCCATACAGCGTCAAAACATAACGTTGCGCAATCACCCCAGCGTCACCTTGTTGCCGCCGTTTTTGCGTCGCGAAAATTTCAGCCTCGACTGTGTAGTCGTGCAGATCGGACGGCCCCATGTAGGTGCGCGCCCGTGTAAGAAGCGACGAGCCCTCAATTGTCTTCACCAGCACGTTGCTGCCACCGTCGATCTTGCGGACTGCGAATTTCATCGTCGTATTAGTCCACGTAATCGGAACGCTGGCTGGGGCCAAAGCCTCAAAGTCTTCCGCCCACGGAAATGGCGGGACAATTCTTACTCGAGCTGCGCCCGTGACACCATCAACCGTTGCCTTGACTGAACCTGCCTGCCAACCACCGTCAGTGGCGGACGAGAACTGTCCGTCTGCGACAGTGCCTTTCAACTTGTCGAGCGACCACGTCGCGGTTTTGACGTCTCCTATCAAGTTGCCTCGTTCATCGTAAGTCCGGACCTTGAAACTCGCTTTGTCTCCGGGCTTGATCACCAATTCAGTCGGATATACCTGCACGAAGGTTGCTGGTCCAGCCGCCGCCTGCTTAGCAGTGTCCTTTACCACTGCGGTCGCGGCACTCGTCTGTTTCTTTCCAATGCAATAAAGATTCGAGTCAGTCACCAAATACACTCGTCCGCTTGAGACTGCGACTGATGCGATGATCGATTCAGGCATTTGTTCCGTTCCGAGCTGATCCTCGTCCAGTATCTTTGCACCGGTCGGGCCAGGTTGCAGGATAAAGAACTTCCCGTTTTCAGTGCCGACATAAAGCTTGCCATCGGCGAGCACGGGCGATGCCTTCTGAATAGTCCCGAGATTTTGAATCCATACCTGCTTACCTGTGTTCAGATCAAAAGCCGCAATGTTTGCGCCGTTGTCCAGTTGGTATAAACGGTCCCCCGCAATCACTGGTGACGAAAACCCGCCCTGCCAACCATAAGTCTTCCAACGAATGTTTTCAGCTTTGATATCGCCTTTCGCAGCGGCATTGACCGAAACGATCATCCCCATTTCATTCGAATCAAGGTTCTCTTCCGAGTGTGTCAGGATCGCGTTCTCACCGTGAAGAACTATTCCGGTATTGAGACCACGCTTTGAGATCTCGTATTTCCAGACTGGCTCACCTGTGTTGGCCTTGATTGCATAAGCCTGCCCGTCGCTGCCACCCTGGATTAACAACTCCACGCCTTTGACCTTCGCGAGGATCGGCGGTGCGTAAGTTGTGTCATAAGGCCTTCCGCCCGGCGCGCTCATCCAAACGATGTCACCGGTACGTTTGTCGAAGGCTACAAATCGATGTGCGCCACGTCCGTGTTCACCCCAGACGAACATCACTCCGCTAACGATTACCAGATCACCGTGAACCATTGGCGAGACTGTTCGCCCACCATGAGTGGTTAACAGTCCGAGGTCTTCACCGAGTGAGCGCTCCCACAAGACCTTCCCGTCGGAGTTGAGGCCAAGCAACACACCCGCGCCACCCAATGCATAGACATTTTGCGTTTCAGGATCGACAGCCGGCGAGGCCCAGGCAATGCGATGAGCAGGAACATCCGATAGGTACAGATTGAACCGATGCTCCCAAAGCTGCTTGCCTGTTTCTGCGTTGAGGGCCAGCACCCGCTCTTGCAGGTCCGCACCCTTTCCGGCAGCATTCAGCAAATACAGCCGGTCGCCATAAACGACCGGAGTGGAACGCCC
>JANNON010000278.1:0-8398 GCA_031399105.1 Blastocatellia bacterium
CGCGCGCTCGAACTTCTGGCCGTAACCGGTCGAACCGCGTGGGTTCGTATACACAACTGCATAGCCTTTCGCAGCGTAAACCTGGAACTCATGAAACCAATCGACCCCGTACATCGTCGCCGGTCCACCATGAATGCTGAGAATCACGGGATACTTCTTTCCCGCTTCCCATCCGATCGGCTTCACTAAAAAGCCATCAATGTCCCACTCGTCCGCGCTCTTGTAAGTGAAGCGTTCGACGCCGGCAAGTTGAATTTGTTTCCAGAGTGCCTCATTCAAGTACGTAAGCTTGCGTTCGTTAGTGCCCTCAATATCGGAGACATAAACATCGTCCAGGCGCCTGAAGTCATTGCTGAGATATGCAATCGTCTTCGTGGGCCAGTGAAACTCAGCGTTTCGAACAGAACGCGCACCAGCAGTCACTTGCGAGATCGACTTCTGCGAAACGTCTACTCGGAAGAGATGCGTCTCGCCTTTGACACCAGCCTGAAAATAGAGCGCCTTGCCATCCGCAGACCACTCGAGATCGCCTGGAATTAGATCGAGCCCGTTAGCAGCCAACACCGAGGGGGCACCTCCAGTTGCCGGAGCTAGCCAAATCTTCGCATGATCACGGACCTTCACTTCACCCGTAAACGCGATGATCTTGCCATCAGGCGACCAGCGAGGGCTGTTGTCTGATTCATCATGATCCGAGATCTTCGTCAGAGTTCCGCCTGACGCTGAAATCACCCAAACATCGGTATTGCGATTGTGATCCAACTCTTTTCCGGTGCGATTCGAAACGAAAGCAATGCGCGTCCCGTCCGGTGACCATTGCGGGTCGCTGTCGTTCCAGTCGTTACCTTCGGTGATCTGTTTCGCGCTTCCCGACTTCACGTCCACCACCCAAAGATGGGTGCGGCGGTCGTCAAACCAACCTGAGTCGTTGAACTTGTAGGCGGAATTTTTGTAGTGGCGAACATCGCTGCGCTCTTTGCTCTCAGGCCGGCTGTCACTTGGACCAATGCGGCTGACGGCCACCAGTCGAGTGCCGTCGGGAGACCACCGGAACACACTCACTCCGTTTTTCAGATTTGTTACACGTCGCGCTTCACCACCATTCATGGGAAGAAGATGCACCTGGGCGCGTGGTGGCTCGGTTGAAATTCCACCGCCTGCTGCCATGGGCGTCGCCTCACTTGGTCGCGAAGAAAGAAAAGCGAGTGACTTGCCGTCTGGGCTCCAGCGAGGCGAGGTTGAATTCTGCGGACTGGTAGTGAACTGCCACGGCGCTTTGCTGCGATCTACTGCCGCCATCCAGATGGCCGAGATCCTGCGGTTTTGCGCCCGATCGATTTTGGTGACGACGTAAGCAACGAGTTTTCCATCGGGCGAGAGTTGCGGATCGGCGGCAAGCTCGAAAGCGTAATAGTCTTCGGCCGTGATGCCTCGGAGCGTGTTCGGCGTTTGCGACACACTCGTAGTTACTATCGTTGCTAATACGATAAGCGTCAGCAATGCCCGAACGGCAACTGTGGTTTTCACTTTTGATTCCTCTGAGATTAATAGATGGGGATGGAGCGATAGCATGATACTTGGTTCCCTTAGATCGTCACCAGTCGTGCGGCTTGCAATGGGACAATTCCGCAACTGATTTGCCACCGACCGTTGTGTAAAATCTGGATTGCAAGTATTAGCCAGTTGCCCCAGAAGGTTCCTCCGGGAAGAGGGGTGCTCACGGAGGGACACCCCTACAATCCTGTGCTCAGCGAACACCGGGGATAAGAGATGCCGATTCGCAGTAACGATCTTCATGGCAACGTACCGGACAGTTCGGCGGGCGCGTTGCTGCTGGTTGATGTGATCAACGATTTTGAGTTTGAAGGCGGCGACGAGCTGCTGAAACTGGCAATGCCCATTGGTGACCGAATTGCAGCACTCAAGGAGAGAGCGCGGAAACTGGGCGTTCCCACGATCTATGCTAATGACAATTTTGGCCGCTGGCGCTCGGATCTTCATCAGATCGTTTCTCACTGCACTGACGAAGGAGTGCGCGGCAAAGATTTCGTCGAAAAAGTGCTGCCGGGCGATGAGGATTACTTCGTCTTGAAACCGAAGCACTCAGGATTCTATTCCACCACGCTCGATCTGTTGCTGGAACACCTCGGCGCGCAAAACTTGATCATTGCCGGCATCGCCGGCAATAACTGCGTGCTGTTCACTGCGAACGATGCATACCTGCGCGACTTCAAGCTCTTCGTACCGGCGGATTGCTGCGCTTCGCAAACTGAAGAAGACAATCAGATCGCTCTGAAGCAGATGCAACGAGTGTTGAAGGCGGACATTACGAGATCGGGAGAATTGGATTTAGAGCGGCTGAGTCGCAAGAACTGAGTCCGTTTGTCCGTTGTCCGTTGTCCGTTGTTCTTCTTGTCCGGAATCGAATCCCGCGGTTTAGAAGTGCAACTGACTACGGACAACTGACCACGGACATTTTCTCAATTAGGCAGGTTGTATTTGAACCACTCTTCAACCGTCGGCGTCGTAACATCTTTCGGCGCGCGGCTTTCAATCTTCTCCTGCGCGTTGCGAATTGCCGTCGAGACAAATTGGTGCGAAATGCACTCGTCTCGCGGAATCCCCAGGCGCGTAAACAACTCTTGAATGGAAGTCGAACCGAAGTACTTCATCAGCGGGTCGTCGAGCGAAAAATGAAACGACAACTCAGCCTGACAACTTAGTTTGGTTGCGGCCTCGATGATTGCCTCGTCCCTCGTGCGCAACGGATGATGTTCGGCGACGATAATCTCGACAGCGGTTCCGGTTGCCGACGAAACTAGCGCGTTGGGCGCTTGAAACGCACGTGCCTCTCCGATCCAAACCCTGCCGGGTCCGCTAGCACAAACGGTGGCCGCGTCAAATAACGAGAAGCGCTCGAAACGAAGTTCCGCCGCGCGAAGTTGATTTGTTAGTTGCGAGACTGTGCTTTCGAAATGAGAGAGCAGAACGACGTTGCGAGAATTCGGGTGAGCATCCGCAACCGCGCGACAAAGTTGTTCGAGCTTGATCGTTGAATCAAACCAGACTCTATCGTCGTTGAGGGTTAAAGGCATTAATCCACAGATTGCACATATTTCAAAATTGCTTTGTGCTTTGTGCTTTGTGCTTTTTGACTTTGGACTTTGGACTTTGGACTTTTTTACCCAAACGGCTTATCGATCGACGGACTTTGTGCCGTGAAAAACTTCGGGCCGTTCTCGGTTATATAGAGACAATCTTCCAAACGAATCCCAAACTCGCCATAGATCACCACGGTTGGTTCGTCACTGAAACACATTCCCGGTTGCAATGGCATCTTGTTCCCGCGCACAAAGTTCGTCCATTCGTGCCCATCTAAACCGATGCCGTGGCCCGTGCGATGAGGCAGACCAGGCACTTTGTAATCCGGCCCAAATCCCGCATCGACGATCACCTTTCGTGCCGCCGCATCGACTGCTTCGCACGGTGCTCCGACTTGCGCCGCAGCGAAACCGGCATCCTGTGCACGTCTTTCAAGGTTCCAGATATCGCGTTGGCGTTGCGTTGGTTTGCCAAAAATGAAAGTGCGAGTGATGTCTGACTGATAACCATCAACGCTACAGCCGCCATCCATCAACACAACGTCTCCGTCTTTCAGTTTCTGCGGCGTGCTACTGCCGTGAGGAAACGCCGTGTATTTCCCAAAGCTGACGAAGACTCCTCCCTGCACACCCAACGCCCGAAACGCGGCCGAGCAATTCGCCGCAAACTCGTCCTGCGGCATATCTTCGCGCATTGTGTCGTGCGTGGCTTTGTAGGCGACGATGGCGATGTCGTTCGCGCGTTGCATGAGCGCAATTTCAGTCGGCGACTTGAACATGCGACAGCCCGCGGTGATTGGATCCGCACTGACATACTGAAACGCCGGCGCTTCCTTACGAATCCCATCAAACAGAAAAAAGCGTACGCGCTCCTCCATCCCGACACGACCCGACCGCAGACCGCGATCACGCAAGACCTCAGCGACGCGACGATAAGGACTCTCGTCCTCTTCCCACGTGCGCACGTCGTCGCCGATTTTGATTAATTCACGTGCTCGCGCCTCTTCAAACTTTGGACAAATCCAGGCGGCCTCGCCGCGCGCCGGAATTACCAAACCGAGCATTCTTTCACTTAAACCCCAACGCATGCCGGTGAAATAGAACATGCTGGAACCCGGTTCAAGAAAGATGGCCGCGATCCTGTGCTGCTTCATCAAGCGGCGGGCTTTCTCGATTCGTGATTTTCGCTCGTCGAGCGTGATCGGAACGACCCCACCGGTCATGGGCGTGAGCTTGCGGATCAAGTCGGGAACTTCGCGCTGCTGCCTTGCTGAGCTTGGGCTCTGCTCGTCAGCGTTGGCGTGCAGTAGCTCGCCGCTAAGAAAAGTGGCGCCCGCCAAACCGGCAGACATGCGCAGGAAATTTCTTCTATCAGTACACATCGGATTTAAGTTCGGAGTTTTAAGGTGTGATTGCGTTGTCATGCTACATGAGTAACAGCAAACAGCAAACAGCGGACAGCAGACAGCAGACAGCAAGTCTGTCCCAGCTTCAAGGGGGGAACCAGGCACCTCGAGATGATCAAGGAGTACTGATCCAGGATGCAGATTGGCAAGGTTTGCTCTTTTCTCTTTTCTCTTTTCTGTTTTCTGTTTTCTGTTTTCTCTTCGCTGTTTGCTGTTTGCTGTCTGCTGTTCGCTCACTCATGTTAATCTCGGCGCAAAGACCGCCGGAGGTTGACGATGGAAGAAAAGCAGGGACCAGAGATCTCTTATGAAGTTCGTGTGAAACCGGGTCGTGAAGGCAAGGACCCGGAAGCACCTGATTGGGAAGTACTGGAGCTTGAAGATGGCGAGGTGAAAAACAGCGCTGACATCTACGACAACTTGACCGAAGCTGAAGCTAACCAGATCGCCGGGATGTGGAGAAAGAAGAAAGAGGAAGCGGAGTTTCCAGGGAATGAGGTCAGCACCGAAACGCGGTAGCGTCGGGTCGCCGATCCTAATCACTTATCATTGTCCGTTATCCAGCGTTGACCCAACGCTACCGCGTTTCGGTACTGACCTCACTCGAGCTGAAAGTAAACGGGTGCGCGGCTGATCCTGACCGTTAAGCCCTTTTGATCTGCGCTAGCTAAGCCGCCGTCATCCCCAGCATGGCCAATAAGTTTGTAGCTCTCGCCTCGGGCAGGCAAAGTAATCTGATGCGCGTTCTCGGCAGTGGTCCACGCGGCTACTTTACGATCGGACGCTTTGCGAAAAACCAGGACATAATCCTCCTGACCACCTACCTCTAATCGCTTTTCAAACTGGTATCCAGCAAAGAATCTACCCAGCGTTTTGGCGGCCCTGTATGCTGGCTTAGGAGTGAAGACCGGCTTCAGTCCTTCGCGATAAGCATTTGCTACGAGTCCGAAGTGATGTTCCGGATCTTTTGCGTCAGTGCCATCGTCTCGCCAGTCGTACCAGACCGACAGTCGAATGCCGTTGGCTAAGTTTGTTAACGACTGCCGGGCAAATAACTGTCCCTGAACTTCCTCATTCATCCCGGGCCAGACATCGGAGTATCCCCATTCGCCTGAGACGATCGGAATGCTCTTTGTTTGCTTCACGCTCGTCACGGTTGTGACAGGTGCATACTGCTTGATCAACTCACGCAGCCGGCAATATTCCTGTGCTGCCAACTCAGGATTCCCGCGCAGGTATGGATGAACTGAGACGGCTGACCAGTACTCAAGCAATCCGGCTTTGAAACAGGCTTCGAGAAATGCGAAGTCCATTTCACCGGCTGCCGGCCCGATTAGTTTTTCGTTAGGAACTGCTGCTCGAAAGGCACGCCCAACCTCGAGTGCGAGCACTACATATTCATTCACGTTTGCACGCGGTGGCCAGAAGCGATCGTTGTTCGGCTCGTTATAGAGCTCCCACAAGATTTCGCGTTCTGAAAAATGTTTCGCGGCAGCGACAGCCCATCGTGTGAAAGCGGCTCGGGATGCGGCCGTGCGCGGTGGACCACCATTTTCGTAATGCGGATTTCCGTAGTCGAGAATCAATAGCGCGCGCAAGCCAGCCTGCGCGAGCTCCCTCATCAGCTTGTCGTACACTTCAAAGTCGTACTGACCCTTCTCCTTTTCCGTCACATCCCACTTGAAATCAACGCGCACCCAACTAAACCCCGCGGCGGCGATCATTTCCAGTTCGCCCGGATGAGCCTGGGTGAAACTGATGTTAACACCGAGGCCTTCGGGCACCGTGACGGGCTCACTGTTTTGGGTTTGAAAAGTACATTGGGTATTGCGAGCAGAACCGAAGCAAGGCGCCACGAAGAGAGCGATTAAGAGGATCGTTAGCGGGAGGTGCGGCTTCAAAGATTGGTTATCCACAAATTACGCAGATTATGTGGCGAGTGGCGGCTTTGCCGCATTCGTTGCGGTAAGCCTCTGGCTTACCGGAAAATCCAGACTCATCGAGAGGCTACGCCTCCGACATTGGTCCCAGATAAGAGTCGGCGATTAGGCGGAGCCAAATTGGGATTGCGTTTTCCGGTAAGCCAGAGGCTTACCGCAAGGAAGGCGGCAAGCCGCAAACCAACGCTACGCTCCCTTAGGTTTAGCAAAGCCGCAAAAGCCAGCGCGCCTTGGGGTTTCGCCTGAGGTGCAAACGGAGATTACGCTCCTTGGTTTAGGCAAAGCTGCAAAGCGAAGTTATGCGATCTTGGGTTGCGGCAGGCTCTCTCTTGAAGGGCGCGGTTCGGCACGTTCTCCCTGACCCGCGATGGCAGTTGCCGCGTTGAGCTTTGCCTCTGCGCATTTCAAACGTTCGCGGCGGCTGATCGCCCAGTTACCAAACCATCGCAGCCAGGGCTTCGGCGCCCAATCCCATTCTCCCAAATACTCCAAATGCTCGGCGCCACTACCTCGCTTAAACCGATATACCCCATGATTCGCGACTGGATCGATGCCGCAAAGGTCACACCATTTCACCCCAACCTCTTTTGAGTGCTGCAGCAGCGCCCAAAAAACCGCATACGACGCATTCAAGTTCCTTCCCTCTTCGCTGGTCGCGCTCAACCACATCCAGGCCCAATCGCCAAAAATCAGCCACCCGCAAACGCTGACCAACTTTCCCTGCGCGTCGTCGCAGCGAAAGACCACGAGTTGTTGATCGAGTTTTCCGATCAGATGTTCAATCTCTTCTCTCGATTGTTGTTCATTTAATCCCTTGACCGCCTGCATCGATTGGTAAATTGAAAGTAGCTCATCGATGTCAGGATTTTCCCAACGTCTAGCCGTGATACCCGAGTCGTTCGCGCGGTTGAGATTCCGGCGCCAGTTGCGTTCGAAACCTGCGAGCAGATCAGTATCAGAACGATTTAAGCTGAGACTCATTGAAAAGCCACTCGTCAGAGGAAACCACGAACGCTTCCAACCGTGCTCGCTTAACTGCAAAGCATCTTGCACGCGGCGGCTGCGATCGCAGCGAAAGCGGCAATACGCCTGCATGAAGGGGCCCCGCAGTCCCCAGCCAACGCCGTGCAGCAACAGCGAGATCAACCGCATGCTGCAAACGCCGGATGTGCGCCAGCGTTTTCAGGCGCTGGGTGTTGCCTCCTTGGGCGGCACACCGGAGGCGCTCGGCAAGTATCTCGAGTTCGAAGTGACGCGCTGGGCCAAACTGATCAAGGAAACCGGGGTGAAGCTCAAGTGAGCCGGCGCACCGCAAGTTTTTAAGTCGGCTGCTTCGGCGGTTTGGCCATCAGAAAAAATAACGAACCCACGCCCGCCATCATTGCGAGTATCGTAAACCCTGCACGGTAATTTCCATTCCAGTCGGCGAACGCGCCGGCCAGCACCGGGCCGATGATGTTGCCGATAACGGTGATCAGCGTCGACAGTCCGAGGATCACCCCGATTGAACGCCGCCCAAAGTAATCCGCGCGGATCGCCTGCATGAATGGACCCCGCAGTCCCCAGCCGACGCCGTGCAGCAGCAGTGAGAAGGCAAGGATGACAGGGCCGGTGGCAAAGGTGAGCAACAGCATTCCGGCCGCGTGCATCAGCATGCATGTGGCGGCGACCTTGCGCTTCACGAATTTTTCGCCGATGACCCAGCCCAGCATTACGCCGAAAAACTGCCCCACCGTTACCAGCGTAAAGAACAGTGAGGCTTGGGCGAGCGTGTAGCCCAGCCCTTCCTTGATGTGCGTGATGGCATGCACGTTTATCGCCATGACGACCAAAAGCGAACACGCGTGGCCGAGCGACAGCAGCCAAAAAGCGCTGGTGCGCAGCGCCTCGCGTGCGGTGAACGCACGCTGGGCGGGCGCTTCGGCATGCACCGCGTTCTTGGGTGAAGATG
>JANNON010000282.1:0-2338 GCA_031399105.1 Blastocatellia bacterium
TCGCGCATTCTCTTCGAGCAGATGCTGGGTCGCGGCACCCGTAAAGGCGAGAAGTTTCCAGACAAATCCCACTTCACTGTCTTCGACTGCTTCGACGGTACCTTGTTGGAGTATTTCCGAAGTGCTACAGCAATTACTGCCGAACCTCCCGAAAAAGAGCTGAGAACGATCAGGCAGATCATCGATGACGTTTGGGAGAATCGAGACCGCGACTACAACATTCGCTGTCTCGTCCGTCGTCTTCAGCGCATCGACAAAGAGATGTCCGGCGCTGCGCGAGAGCTTTTTGCCGCTTACATTCCAAACGGCGATATGGCGAGTTACGCAGCCGAGCTGGCATTTAGGCTAAGAAAAGATTTCACCGGCACGATGAGTCTTTTGCGGAAACCTGACTTTCAGGACTTGCTCGTGAATTACCCTCGGGCGCCTCGAACATTCGTTATTGCTTACGAAGCCCAGGATGAAGTGAGTTCGGCGTGGCTGGTCCGGGGCCTCGACGGCAAGGAATACAAACCCGAAGACTACCTCGCGGCATTCGCGCGGTTTGTGAAAGAGAATCCTGCGCATGTCGAGGCGATAGAGATTCTGCTTGATCGTCCTCGCGGCTGGGGAACGGAAGCTCTTGATGAACTACGCCAAAAGCTAAGCGCCACCAATGAGCGGTTTACCGTTGATAATCTTCAGAAGGCTCACAAGGTGCGCTATGACAAGGCGCTCGTGGATATCATCTCAATGGTGAAACACGCAGCCCGCGAGCAAGAACCGCTTTTCACTGCTTCGGAGCGAGTGCATCGCGCCTTTCAAACAGTCTCGGCAGGCAAGCAGTTCTCTGACGATCAGCAGAAGTGGCTGGATCGTATTCGTGATCATTTGGTTGAGAATCTTTCCATCGATCGCGAAGATTTTGAGAACGTCCCTGTGTTCACTCGCTTTGGTGGTTGGGGGCGAGCAAACACAGCTTTTAGTAATCATCTCGACATCATCCTTCAAGAACTTAACGAGGCAATTGCAGCATGAGCGATATTGTTCAAAAACTGTGGGGCTTCTGCCACACGCTTCGCCACGACGGCATCGACTACGGTGACTACATCGAGCAGCTAACCTACTTGCTGTTTTTGAAGATGGCTGATGAGAAGGCTATCGACCTTTCCAAACAGAAACTCACGAATGACAAAGGAAAGACGATCGCCGTCGACTGCTCCTGGCCAACCCTTTACAAGAAGACGGGGACCGAGTTGACTGATCACTACGTCGATGCCCTGCGAACGCTGGGTAAACAGCCCGGACTGCTCGGTGTGATCTTTGCCGGCGCCCAATCGCGTTTCAACAATCCCGTTAATCTGAAGAGGATGCTGACGCTCATTAACGATACTGAGTGGACTGCGCTTGATGTCGATGTGAAGGCAGAAGCATTCGAAGGACTGCTTGAGAAAGCTGCAAGTGAAGGCAAGAAAGGCGCGGGCCAATACTTCACGCCGCGCGTTTTGATCCAATCAATTGTCCGATGCATGAAGCCGGACCCGCGAGCGCATAAACAATTCACCATCGGTGATCCAGCATGCGGCACGGGAGGCTTTCTGGTTGCGGCTTACGAATGGCTAATTGAGCGCACTGGTGGCGCGCTGGATCGCGATATAGCCAAACGAGTTAAGAACTGCACTTATTACGGTCAGGATCTTGTTGAGCGACCGCGTCGCCTAGCGTCGATGAACCTATATCTTCATGGCTTGGAACCAGAGATTGTTTTAGGCGATGCGATCTATCAGGTCTATAACGGGCCAAAGTTTGATGTGGTCCTGACGAATCCGCCATTCGGGACCAGAGGGGCAAATCAGGCTCCAGATCGCGAAGACTTTACAATTGAGACCTCGAACAAACAATTGAACTTCTTGCAGCATATCCTGACTATCCTAAAGCCGGGCGGCCGTGCCGCCGTCGTGCTTCCTGACAACTGCCTATTCGAAAGCAAGGCGGGCGAGGTGTTTGAGATACTGATGCAGGATTGCAATGTGCATACGATCCTGCGACTGCCACGAGGAACGTTCACTCCGTACAGCCAGGGAGTGAAGGCAAACGTCATTTTCTTTCAAAAGGGTTACCCAACCGAGAACACATGGATCTTTGACGCACGCTCCAACGTGCCGGGTATCACAAAGAAAGATCGCCCACTCACGTCCTCGCACTTCGCCGAGTTTGAGAAGTGCTTTGGTGCGGACCCGAACGGGAAGGCGAAACGTAAGCCAGCCGACTCGAAAAAGGATCGCTGGCGCAGCTTTCACATCTCCGAAGTCAAAGAGCGTGAGTTCAAGCTCGATGGCTTCAAGTGGCTCAAAGAGGA
>JANNON010000286.1:0-4706 GCA_031399105.1 Blastocatellia bacterium
TGCCGGCTCGAATGTGATGTCGGTCAGCATCACTTTGGCCACGGCCCCGCCCCCGCCGGCTGCCGGCGGCTTCAATGCCTATGAGACCTCGACCGCCGCAGGTGCCATCACCGGTGTCAGCAAGACCAAGATCGCTGGCAGCACCGTCAGTCTCGACATGATCGCGTTGAATGTGGCGAAAACCGCGATCGCGACGACTTTCACCGGCACGGTCACTTCCAAATTCGGCACGAGGGCGCCCGCCGAATCCTTAATAGAACCTTCAATGCTTCCCGTCGTTTCTTGTCCAAAAGCAAACGAGCAGATCGTGAGCACGATCGCGCCGAGCAGTAATGCTCTTGAGGGACTAAGCTTGTGCATGAATAAGACTCCTTTTAGATTTTCCGACCTAAGACTTAAATTAACTGGAGGGCAAGCTTGATCGCTCGAAGTCGGCCCTTCCTAATCGCAACGAGGGGTGCTCTCTCAGATCACCAGAAGGAGTCATAGCAACCAAACAGTTTCTTGTCTCTCATCTGCTTCACCTTCCTTCAAAACTGAATTGAGTCTCAGAGTTCACACAACGAGAAAAGCTGGATCAACAAAACCCATGCACGTGGCCACTCGTTAGTGCGTTAGAGCGTCGAGTGGGATAGGTGTTATGCGCTTGCTACAGAAAGGACCGTCAACTGAAACACGATCTGACCTGGCTCAAGGTTTGGTCCCGGGAAAGACCGCCACTTAATACTGAGCCATTCAGGGAGTTGTTACGGGCAGCAATTATAGGTCTGGATCCGGAATAATGGTAGCTAAAGATTTTTATCGTTTCTATAAGTCTCACTGATGTAGGCAGCGCGGCATTCGGCGCGAGAAGAGGTCGCAAAGTCTTGGGTGAGTGAAACTTTAAACGTAAACTGCCACCCATGCCCAAGGCTATCTTCGGCCCACCCGGATGGGCAACAAACGGTTGGTCATACTCCTTTGACTCACCCGTTCAGGTTCATGCGACGCACGACTATGCTGAAGTCCTCCCTTTGCTTAGTGCCCTTGAAGCCAAGGCGAAAGCGGGCTATTGGATCGTTATGCTCCTCGGTTATGAAGCCGCTCCGGCGTTTGATCCTGCCTTCATCACCCACAAACCAAACGAACTTCCTTTGCTTTGGGCTGCAATTTTCAACGCGCCGTCCGCAGCAAAGGTGTCACGCCCAGAGCAACCATACGAGCTTACACAGTGGCAGCCCGGCATTTCGCGAGAAGAGTACGGGACCGCCGTTACTGAGATTCGCGAACTGATCGCGCGCGGCGACACATATCAAGTCAATTACACTTTTCCTTTGACCGCTTCGTTCATAGGCGATTCGCTCGCGTGGTATTCGGATCTTTGTAAAGCGCAAGGCGCAGACTACAGCGTTTATCTCGACCTTGGGCGTCACCAGATTCTGTCGTTATCTCCGGAACTCTTTTTCGACCGCATTGGAGATCGAGTTACTACGCGACCGATGAAAGGAACCATTCGGCGAGGTCGCTGGCAGGAAGAAGATCAAGGTTTGGCAGCGAAACTTTCCACCTCGCCAAAAGATCGTGCCGAGAATGTGATGATCGTGGATCTTCTGCGCAACGATCTCGGTCGAGTTTCTGTTCCGGGAAGTGTTGAGGTCTCGAATCTGTTTGCGATTGAGCGCTATGAAACTCTTTGGCAAATGACTTCCACAGTCAGCAGCGAGTTGCGACCGAAGACCAGTCTGACCGAATTGCTGGAGGCTGTGTTTCCGTGCGGCTCGATCACCGGCGCGCCGAAGATCCGGACGATGGAGATCATCAAAGAACTCGAACCGTTTGCTCGCGGCGTTTATACGGGCGCAATTGGATTGCTCAAGCCAGGCGGAGATTGCGTGTTCAATGTCGCCATAAGAACTCTGGTTTTGGATTCGGCGTCGGACCAAGTCACGTACGGCGTGGGTGGCGGCATTACTTTCGACTCTACTGCTGAGCGTGAATACGAAGAATGCTTGCTCAAGAGTTCCTTCCTGGGGCGGCGCATTCCTCAGTTTCAACTACTCGAATCGATGTTGTTAGCCGATGGCGAGATTTTCCTGCTCGAACGACACCTGGCAAGGTTGAGATCATCGTCTGAGTTCTTCGGATTCACGCTGAATGTCAAAGCGGTGAACGAACGACTGCGCGAACTCGTGACTAGTCATGAAACTGGGGATTGGAAACTGCGCCTCCTGTCGAGCAAGAATGGCAGCTTGGTTTGCGAAGTCTTGCCGCTCGACGAACTCAACTTGCCACTGCGCGTGTCGCTCGCAGCGAAGCCGATCGCCTCTACTGATCCCTTCCTCTTTCACAAGACGACGAACCGCACTGTTTATGAAGATGCCTTACGCGTTCTTGAGAATTCTGATGATGCGATTCTCTGGAACGAGCGCGGTGAGGTAACCGAATCTACCTTTGCAAATGTCGCGGTGTTGATCGAAGGCGAATGGTTCACTCCGCCACGTGAGTCTGGATTACTAGCAGGGACATTTCGCGAAGAGTTGCTCGCACAGGGAAAACTTCATGAGCGAGTAGTTCGCATTTCGGAACTAGAGTCCGCAGAACAAATCTGCCTCATCAACTCGGTCCGAAAGTGGATCCCGACTACGTTTGGAAGCCGGGAAAACAAATTGCCAGGGCGATGAACTGCCGGCGTCGGGATATTTGCGGGCCAGCGCGGTCGGCAGGATCACAACGCCATGCTTCCTTAGTTGTGACGCGGTCCTTGCCTCCCTTTCCGTCCCTCGGAGTCTCAGGCCAGTGGAGATAAGACTGTTCAGTGCGATAACTGTAATGGCGAGTGCGCATGTGAAGGCGCACTTGTTCGAGTAGTTTGGGCACGGTGAGGTTCCTACCTTTCAAGACGTGAGCTTTACAACTTCTGTCTTTAGAACTAGTTAGATTTGCTAGTGCATCCAACCATTGGCCGGTACTATACGAGCCAAACATCGCCTTACAAAGCGAGGATTCTATGACCTAATAGAAAGTTAGGCATCTGTTGAATGTTATGAGTGCTCAGATCACCAACCTCGCGAACTCACTCATTAAGACGGTTTCGGAAGGCACCGGAGTTAATTTACGATTCGACAGAGAATCAGTGGAATGGGTAGATGGTTACATTGAGCGCATTCGGCCTAGTGTCGAAGAGTCTTCTATTGAGGGCTTGTCAAATTCTATTGGAGCATTCTTGGGTGAATCCATTATTGCCAAATATGGAGGAGAATGGCGGCAGTCGGAGGAAGGTGCGTGGGGGATATTCTTCGATGAAAAGAACGCTGTCTTTCCTTTTTCAAAGGCCGAAAAACAATTAGTGAATGGCCGCGAAGATTCTATTCTGGGTCTCTACAATGCTATTCCCGTCGTCTTCGGTAAATCGCACGATGCCTAACGTATTAAGAATTAGTGTGGGGCGGCGAGTGGATGCAAGCGTGGGGAGAGTCAACGAGCCGGCACACAATTCTGTGTTGGACTAAGCCGGGTTAGAGGCTGGTTGGAGTTTGAATAGTCGACTGGAATGAGTGTCGTCGGCAAGAAAGTGAGGTTGCAGGAAGAAAAAGAGTGGTGCGGCATAGAGGGTGAGCCCGAGGAGGAGGAAGCCAGCCAGAGCGGCTGGTTTTTTTTGTGGTTGGAGGCCGAGTGGTTGTGCAGCAGGCAGAGCGGAGCGGCGACGAAGGGAGGAGTTCGCTGGGGGTGGAGGAAGAATAAGAAGACGAGCGCAGCGGGCAGTGGGAGTTCATGGGGCGCGAGCTCTGGGAGCGAGTGGGCCGAGCAGGGTGAGCGGTGCGCGGCAGTGAGGACAAAGTGGCAGCGCTCGCGGGGCGGTGGTGGTGACAGCTACAGGCTTAAGATTGCTGGTGGTGGCGGAGAGCAGCTGTCTGGCTTGCTGCAGCAGTTGCCGCTGGGCGGGGCTGAGCAGGCCGTAGTAACGGACTTTGATGAAGCGTGGCGGCAGGACGTGTTGCAGGAAACGATGGATGAACTCCTGGGCGGAGATGGTGCAGTGCTTGAGCTGGTCAGTGGCGGACTCTTGGTAGGCGAAAGTGACCTGGCCATTTTCCAACTTACGCAGGCGGTTGTTGCTGATAGCGACGCGGAAGATATAAGGAGCGAGATACTGGAAAGCCTGTTCGCCGGAACCGACGGGCTCGGAATGGACCACCCATGGTTTGCACCAGACGCGGGGCGGGACTTGAGTAAAGAGTTCGGTCTGTTTGAGAGCGTCACGGAACTTGGCGCGGAAGATCAGGGAGAGCGCTTTGACGGGCACGAGAAAGTCTTGGCGGGAAGCGTGCCAGCGGCCAGCAGCCGTGAGGCCGCCGCCGGTGACGAGGTAATGGACGTGGGGATGATAGCGGAGTTGGCGGGTCCAGGTGTGGAGTACGCCGACCATGCCGAGGCGGGCGCCGACGAAGCGCGGGTCCTGGGCCAGTTGCAGTAAGGCCGCGGAGGAGTTCGCGCTCGCTCAACGTGAAGAGGACGCGAAGGCGAGATGACGTTCAGCGCGGGCTGCGCCCGCAACCGAATCCATTGCGCCAAGAACGCCAAGGGGCCAGGGCCGCCAAGGGGAAACAGAATCGCTTCCTGATAAGGGCCGGAAGGCCCCCTGCTTCTTCTTGGCTTCTTGGCCACTTGGCGGACTTGGCGCGAAAGTCTTCGTGCGAAAACAAGATTTGGCGGAACATCAGAGAAGG
>JANNON010000330.1:0-3594 GCA_031399105.1 Blastocatellia bacterium
CATCTTGTTGTCTTTGAAAAGCATCGCCGGTATGAGCGTGTGAAAAGGGCGCTTGCCCGGCTCGAGTTGGTTTGGATGGGCTCGATCCAGTGATTACGAACTACCGCGATTCTGAAGAACGATCGCCGTATCACCGGCGACAATCCCTGATCCAAAAGCGTCGAAAAGACTGTTAATGAACGACACGGCGTTGCCGTCCTTGTCGACGACCGTAAAGTAGGTCGTGTCGCTACCCAGGTTGATTTCTCCCGCGGGTGGTGAATCCAGCGCTTTGTTTGGATCGATGAGGGCGCGTCGTTTGGCAGCGTAGTTCTTCGACAGCAACTCGACTACAGGCACTTTGGAGAAAGCCGGATCAGCGATGTAGCGATTGCGATCGGCGAAGGCAAGTTTGGTTGCTTCAATCAGCGTGTGGTAGTAGCGATCAGGTTGTGCACTCAACGCTGCCAGATCGAAACCCTCGAGAATGTTAAGCGTGAGCAACGCAGTCAACCCCTGTCCGTTCGGTGGAAGTTCATAGACCGTGTAACCACGATAATTGGTTGAGATCGGTTCTACCCACTCTGATTTCTGCGCTGCCAGGTCTGCCTCGGAAATGAAACCCCCGTGCTTCTTGAAATAGTCGGCAATCGCCTTCGCTATTTCACCTCTGTAGAAAGCATCGCGGCCGCCGCGGGCCAGCGTCCGGAAGGTGCGAGCGAGGTTTGGGTTGCGGAAGATCTCACCTGCCCTCGGTGCTCGCGGCGCTCTCCCGTCAATCAGGTAGTTAGTTGCAGCTGCGGGAGTCTGCTTCAACTTTGTCACTTCGGCGTTCCAGTCTTCAGCTGTCTTCTCCATGACTGGAAACCCGTTCTCCGCACACTCAATAGCCGGCGTGAGCAGATCCGAAAGCTTCATGGTGCCGTACTTTTCCAATAACGTTACCCAGCCATCAAAAGCACCCGGGACAGTGATGCTTTCCATGCCGAACTCCGGCATCCGCGTGGGCATCTGTTTAGTGTGGCGCTTGGCAAAGTAATCAAGACTCAGAGCTTTTGGTGCTCGCCCACTGGCATTGAGGCCCTTCAACTCCTTCGTCTTCGACCAGTAAACGAGCATGAAGGCGTCACCGCCAATGCCGGTCATCATGGGTTCCGTTACATTGAGCATGGCTGCCATCGCGATCGCCGCATCGACGGCATTGCCACCGCGTTTGAGAACTTCAAGACCGACCAGCGAAGCGAGCGGTTGGCTGGTAGCAACCATTGCATGTTGGCTTCGCACAACCGATCGACCCGGCTTGACTGGGGAGAGCCGGTTCTTGTCCTGCGAGCTTTTGTCTTGTGAGCTCTTGTCCTGGGCCAGGGGATGGATGGTTGTCATTAACATCAGCGCCATTATCGCAGCTGCGATGTAGATTCGAGCCGCTCGCGGCACGGAAATGATTGTCGTTCGGGACATAAGAGAACCTCGGGACATGGGCGAACCTCTGCAACCAGCATCACGCCAGTTGGTCGACTACTGAATGTTTCAAGCTTAGGACATTTCCCTCTATCCCACCCCATCAGCCAAAGATCTTGCAGTATCGCCGTCTCCGTGCAACCTATCGACAAAGGCATCAGGGGCTTTCGGCCTGTTTTCTGGCAGGAAAATAATTCTTAAACCCGCGGAGCGGGTGACAGCGTAAAGCCTGGGGTGGAGCGCAGCGGAACCCCAGGACCAGCCATGCAAGAACCTTTACAAAGCCCGCGGAGCGGGCGACAGAGGTTGGGGGGTGCAGACTTGCTGACGATATCCAATAATATGCGGTCAACATGTCTAACTCCTACACCAACCTCCTCTACCACATTGTTTTTTCTACGAAGGAGCGACGTCCACTCATCACCTCAGAGATCGAACCACAGCTTTATGACTACGTTGGCGGTATCATCCGGGGACTTGGAGGCATCTGTTTAGAACTCAACGGCACGGAAGATCATGTTCACCTGTTAGCAAAGCTTCGACCGGACTGCGCTTTGTCGGACGTTCTGCGCGAGCTCAAAGCTAATGCCACTGGATGGATGCATGAGGTCTTCCCCGAACTCAAAGACTTTTCATGGCAACGAGGGTATGGCGCGTTCACGGTTAGTCAATCACACGTAGAGCAAGTTAGCCAGTATATTCGGCGACAGAAAGAGCATCACATGAAGATCTCTTTTCGAGACGAATTCATTCGATTCTTGAAGGCCAATGGAATTGAATATGACGAACGATATGTTTGACGTATCATCTGTCGCCCGCTCCGCGGGCTTTGCATTGTTCTTGCGTGGTGGTGCCTGGGGTTCCGCTGCGCTCCACCCCAGGCTTTACGCTGTCGCCGCGCTCCGCGGGCTAAGACAAATCCAACTCACGATCCGCCGTTTGCCAAATTGATTCGGCGTTGCTGGTCGAAGCTGACCAGCGCGCCGATAGATCGCTTCACCTTCACTTCGGCTGCGCCCAACGCGTGCCGTCCCATTCCCAAATGTCTGAAACTGGCCCAGCCTCATTCCAGCCACCGAAGAGAACCACTTTCTTACGGTCCGTGTCATAAGCCATGCTCGGTATGCCTCCGCGAGCCGAAGGCCCAGCCACCACGAACTCAACCCAGTTTCTTTCCATCCCACGCCCATGTATCCGCCAAGAATTTTCCATTCGAGCCGCCGAAAAGAACCACTCGGTGGCGGGCAGTGTCATGGGGTCATGGGGTCATGCCCATGATGATCGCGTTTCAGGGTTTCAGAATCAGCAACCCTGGTCCAATTCAAGCCGTCCTTGCGGTTTGAAAGCCATTGAAATGGTTTTAGGTGCAATTGAACTCCGCCAGACCCCAACCTGAAGGTTGGGGTGAATGAGACGAGATCTGTTTGGTGGGTTCCGCGCCTTCGGCGCTTCCCTTGCGGTAAGCCTTTGGCTTACCGTCGTGCGTTATCAGAATCACACGGCTATGCCTCAAGCGGTTATAGGCATAGCCTCTACATCTTGTGAACCTTGCCCGGTAAGCCGGAGGCTTACCGCAACGAAGGCGGCAAAGCCGCGCACGACTTTTGGGAGAGCACGACTTTTGGAATAAAGGACCCAAACGGCGACGCGCTGATTCCTGGTGAAGACGACTTCAAAGAAACAAGAGGAGAATCTATGGTACGAATCGTTTTGGGTGTTATCGCCGGATTTTTTGCCTGGGCAATAGTTTGGTTCGGAAGCGAGAAGATTCTTTCGGCCATCTCGCCGGAGTGGTTCGGCGCTCATCAAGTCGCGTTCCAAGCGGCCATTGAACATGGCGGTCGGTTCACAGCGGACACGAACATGCTTCTCACGCATATTGTCCTCGGTTCAATAGTCTCGGTGATGTCCGGATTTCTGGCCGCGCTGATCGCCGGTGAAAACAGACGCGCGCCTTTCGCCCTCGGCTTTCTTTTGGTGGCCGTTGGTTTACTGAAGGTGGTTATGTCCTGGCCGTATGTTCCCATTTGGTATCACGTTATCTTTACGGCGATTCTGATTCCAATGACGATTATGGGCGGTAAACTGACAACACCACTTAGGAAAAAGGAGTGATGAGTTTTGCCGCCGTTTATCCGCACTTGTGAAGAAGGC
>JANNON010000347.1:0-2597 GCA_031399105.1 Blastocatellia bacterium
CTTAGTTTCAAGCTCAGTTGGCAGATTCAAGATTCTACCGATCTTCATTTGCGCCGAACGCAGGCGGGGACAGGGTCCACCTTCCTGACAGTGAGACTGCCCATCTGGTCTTCCTAATATTCAGCGGGTTAGTTTACAAACAGTCTCTACAGCGCGGTGGTACTGACCTCATGACTCTTAACGCAGCATGCATTCACAGAACTCAAACTGCATCACTTCCGGTTGCCGGATCTGGTTCTTGCGTATTGGAGTTCCACTTTCACTAACACTGGAGAACTGCTGCTTCCGCCGGGGCGGTAGTAAATGGTTTGCGGTGCGGGTTCGTTGTCCGTTAAGGATCGCGTGGCGTCGGCGCCGGCTTCTTTCTCCTGCTTAGTCCAGGCCTTGCCGCTTCCGTTAGCCATCTCCAGACGACCTGACTCAGCGCCCCAGGATTTTTCCCACGCCGCCAGCATCTCATCCGAGATCCGCTGCGCTTTCTCGGTGATCTTCAAACCTTCAATCGGAGTGGGGGTCACCAAAATGATCATATTCTCGCCGATGTGGTCCGTGCGAGTCCGTCTCAAAGTAAAGAACGGCGGACTATCATCCTGGGCCGGGATCTCGATCAAGCGTCCGGCTTTCACCGAGTTGTCCCCTTCGCGTGTGCGAGTAGTTGGGAAAATCAGATGCGGTTCACCCTTTGTTCCATCGGCATAAACCTCTTGATCTACAACGTAGAGATAGCCAGTGCGCGCAGCTTCGATACTTATGCGAATGCGATCGCCTTCGGACAGTCTGCCGCCGGACGACACTCTTTCGGGGAGCCACGCAACAGAATCCTCAGCGTCATGATCGATGATTCTTTCCCCGGCGTCGGTACCGCGCGTGGGACGCAATCGCCAAAGCGTGACGCCGATGACTGAATCTGCGGCCACGTTGGTAACGGGGACTCGCGGCGTCACAACTCGATAGCTACGCTTAACTGCGCGCCGGGGTGTTTTCTTGTTGCCTTGTTTGATGAAGGCTGTGTCCCACAGATGCCGCGTCGCGTCTTCATCCTGTGGCTGTTGGGCCACTGCGGCGCGTATGCCTGCGAGGCAAAAAATCATCAGCGAAGCCGCGAGAAAGCGTCGTGGTGGAATTGTCATTCTGCCGGGTGTCATCATCATGTCTTTCCTCCCGTTCTCCGCGGGTGGGAGTCGCGTTCAGAGTTCAGCCTTCGGGACTGTCCGGTTCAAAAAGTCATCTCTCCTTCGTAGTTGACGTGGGGCGAAACGGAAACACGCGCAACCTAAGTTTCAAGAGACTGCGTGATTCAATCGCTGTTTCGCCCTCACATCCATCACTTGTTGGGGCGGTCTGGGTCGTCTTAACGCCTCGGTTCCAGGATTATTTCCCGCGCCAGGCGGTCTTGCAAGACTTCCCGGATTTCGAGTCGGTCTTTGTACCCCTGAATCTGCTTTTGATCGTTTCCAACGATCTGTTGTGCGAGATTGTCCTCTTTGTTCTCGTTGGCTTCCATGGTGGCCAGATCTTTGTACTCCGTCATCAGCATGATGTTGAAATCGGCTGCTCCATGCGCTTCGGTGGTCAAGACCTTGTACGAAAGAATCAACCCTTCTTTTTTCGACGCTTCC
Organism: Blastocatellia bacterium; assembly: GCA_031399105.1. Lineage (GTDB taxonomy): Bacteria > Acidobacteriota > Blastocatellia > Pyrinomonadales > Pyrinomonadaceae > PSRF01. Next base: position 1,620 of record JANNON010000347.1, read on the forward strand.
TGGTTTTTTTTCCAGTCGTTCGCAATGTAGTTCAGATATGCCGTTTCCATTCCGGGCTTCATCCGGATAAAGGCGACGTTCCAAACCGAGCCATTGCGATACGGGCGATTGACTTGCGCGAATACGACGACACTCAAAGTCAGCACCAGCACGATGAGCAAACCAACGGTTAAGCGATTAAGTTTCATGATCTCTCCTGTTTCATCTGGGCGAGTGCGAAGGGATGGGAGTGGTTCAGTCGCAGCACTCGTTCAAGCGACGTTCGCCCCACCTGGTCTGGGCCAAGTTTCGTTTCCTCGAAGGCGATGGATTTCGTGTTCTCTCCGCCTCTCAATAGGTAAACCGTAAGGCGGGCTCGATCTCCCTCAAGATTTCCAAATTTATTTTTGTTTGGGTGAATTGTAGGGGCGGCACTCCGTGGCCGCCCCTCGTTTCAACCGATAACTCGGCTTGGCACAAAAAGTCTTAGTTCGTCAGCACGCGGCTTTGCCACTTCCTTGCGGTAAGCCTCCGGCTTACCGGCAAACTGCTATCTTGATGAGGCTTCGCCTCTGGAGTCGCCTGGCCGCAGCCTACGACGACGCGCGGCTACGGTGGGCTGGAGGCCGTAACCGTTTTTTGCGGTACGAACACTGTCTCAACGCTTTGGTTCCAAAACGATCTCACGAGCGAGCCGCTCCGCGAGGACTTCTCGAATTTCAAGTCGTTGGCGGTAACCTTCCCTCTGTTTATTGTCGTCGCCGATGACCGTTTGCAGTAAGGCATCTGCCTTTTCCAGATTCTTCTCGTACGTGGCCAGGTCTTTGTACTCCGTCATGAGCATCAAGTTAAAGTCGGCTGCGCCATGGGCCTCAGTTTGCAGGATCTTGTAAGAGATGATTTGCCCGTCCTTTTTCAACGCTTCCTGCTCGCGTTTACAGTCGCCGGCGACATAGTTGAGATAAGCCGTTTCCATGCCCGGCTTCATGCGGATAAATC
>JANNON010000361.1:0-3596 GCA_031399105.1 Blastocatellia bacterium
CTGGCGCAGTTTTCAGTTCGGCAAGGGACCGCCTTGGACGCGTTGATACTGACTGCCAAAACCTAACTCAGAGGGCTTTTCTAAATAGTTAAGTCAGAGGGCGTTTCTAAATAGTTCTGACATCACGAACAGAATTTTGGGCCGCGCGAGAATTGAAACTTGCTTTGAAAGAGATCCAACTACTCTAATCAATTGCGTGCTTCTTCCGAATCGACCCGGTCGCTGCGCTCCGCGGTTCTGATTGCTTCCCTTTGCCCCTACCGGCACTTTTTGTGGAAAGCCGTCGCTCTATAAACTCCGCGCAATTCCTAGATAGACTGCCTTGATTTCACTCTCATAATCCTTCTTCTGTTTAGAAAGACTCTGAAACAGCTTCTTTGGATTGGCGGTTTCCTGAGGGTCCCACCACCCCACTTGATTCAGATGGTCCGCTGGTAAGGGAAAATCTTTCTGCACAACCACCTTTCGGCTGCCGTCATTTGCGACTAGTTCCCTCTTCCAGGACTGGGAGGTGACCGGCACGAGACCGTCATTTTTGCCTGCTTGATCTCGGATAAAAATCCACGACGGGACAAGCGGCGCAAAGACCAGATGAAGGTCTTCGGCACTCGAAAAGGTCTGATAGACGACCTCGTTTTTAGCTTCCTCATGTTCTGAGCGGCGGTTGAACTCTTCGCAACTCCCGGTTCTCAAATCATCGAAGCCATCCAAATTGATGACTGAACGCAAGCCTTCTTTTAGCAAGAATCCTCCATGGTCAATTACATGGTCGGCAAGCACTGTTCCCCGGTGCGGAGAACCGATGGTTGTCAGACTCGCGACGCTGTCGGCCATTCCCTTATCAACAATCATGTGCCGCGCATCGAGGCCGCCCATGCTGTGCGCAATGATGTGCACCTTTTGTGCTCCCGTACTCCCGAGAATCTCATTGATTCTCGCCCTAAGTTGTTCTGCTCGAAGATCGACGGGACCTGCAAAATTCTGATTGGGATGGAAAACTGTGAAACCATGGGAATCGAGATGACTCTTAATTCCTTTGAAATAGTGAAACCGGTCGCCGAATTCAGTTTCTGGAAGTTCTAATCTAGCTCTCAATATTTCGAGAAGAATATCGAATCTGGCGATCCCGTGCGCCAAGACAACAGGGAGTTTCTGATTGCCTGACACTTAAAGCTCCTTTCCGTGTCTGTCGGTTATCCAGGGCCGCAAGGTGGCAAGTTATTTTTCGCGTACGGAAGTTGATGTTCGCGCTGAATGATGACCGCCAGCTTTTCATGGTGCTCTTCTGACATGCAGACGATTCTCTCGGCCTTGATAATGGTGTCTACGCCCTGCAACCGAAAGTTATTGGCCGCATCGTCATTGACCACATCACGAAACCAGATTTCGCGCACGCGCGCACCAAACAACTCCCTGATGCGGCGATAGACCTCCACATCCAGCTCGCCCGAATCTCCCACCAGAATAAATTCCCTAGCGGGAAATCTTTCCATGAGCCGCGTAATCTGTTCAACCTTGTGGTCATAGGTGCGACCCAGCGAGCCGCAAATGGAATCGATCAAGAGCGAGCGGGTATGCTCCGACAGAAAGTTCTTAGGAAAATAGTTCAAGTGGAAAGTTCCTGCCGGAAACCCAGCACGGGCGAGGAAATCGGACAGAGGTTGATAAAGCTGCCACGGCCCTCCGGAAACGTAATGGAAAGCTGCGCTTCCCAAACTTTTGTATTTCTCACTCATGTCTGGCAGCGACACAAACTCGCGGCAGAAGGTGTTTTTCAGGACCACCGCTCTGTCACCAGGAACCTCTGTTACCTTGATGGTGTCGTCAATATCAGAGACCACCGACAACCCTCGCTCTGGGATCAGATTAACTTTGCCGTTACCTCTGTGGCCCTCAGACACGACGCTGAAGCTTAGCCATTGATCTGCTGAGTTCTGCTGTCCGAGCAAGGACTGCGCCTTGGCTGCCGGCAGTTTGACCGTCATTTCAATCAATCCGTTCAGATCGCTCAACTGAAAATTATGCTGTTCGTTGTCATTGTCGAACTGAATCGCGACTGATTGTCTTGACCGGCTATCATCCGTGAAGTCGTCGAAACGAGAACTGAAATTACTGATCTCCGCGTCATTACAGTGAATAGCGCCCTGGCCCACTTCATTGATCAGGTGGTCCGGCAACCTGCGGTTCTGATGAACCCATCCACGCAAAGGAATAAACCAGTCACTGCCTTGCAGGAATCCATACGTGGGATAGATCGTCACCTCCACGTCGCCGTCGTGAAAGACTTTATTGATTTGGCTAGAGATCTTTTGCTTGAGTGCATTGAACATCTTCAATCTCCTTTGAATCTACCCGCAGGCGTTTTGATCACCATTAGTCGCGAGTCGCCGGGTCACATCAACCCTCAGAACGTTAACCCTCCTGAAGGCTCAGGCGCCGCAGGCGAATGCTTACTACTGTGCGATGCCGCTTCAACCGACTGAGGAGTTGAGGGTAGGTTCCCGTCTGGTGTTTCGATCATGGTTTTTGTTGTTTTGAATGGGCTTAAAGACTCCTCCAGCCGCAATTGGTTCGAGGATACGAGGATTGAGGTTCACCAACTTGAGTGATCTGAGGGAGGAAGTGCGTGTTAATGGGACCGTACTACCAACCCGTCACACGATGGAGCGCATAACTTACGCCCAAGGTCGCTAGTCGTCAAGATTTCCGGAAATGGGGGGTTCGGGCGGCTCTCCAGAGTGAATCACCCGCTCTTTGTAGGCAGAACTTCAACGTATCACTTCAAGCATTTGCCGATTAGACTATTGGAGGTCAAAGTTGAACTGCCTACTGGTTTCGTTGGTCTTTCAACCTCGCGCCTAAGGTCCAGCAATCGCAATGACTCCCCGATTGGTAACTGAGCTGCGCAACTGAACCGTCACGAAGAGGTTTCTGGGAGCACCAACGATACTATCGGGCAACCGGACAACGACTTGAGTAACTAGCTGCGGACCACTTATGAGACCCACAAACTCTACAGACAGAGGATAGACTCTACCTTCGTTGTCTTCCGCCATCACCGTCAGGCTAGACGGTGTATCGGTCGGCCGGAGTGCAAGCCGCCAAACAAACAAAGATATACGGCGACTGTGATCGGCACTCAGGTTCAAAGGGTTAGCCAGTGAAAATGGATCACGTGTCTGCGTCACCAAATCGAGCGCGATCGCGTGGTCCGTATTCTCCTCAGTAAGTAAGACCGGCGGATCGCCATTAACAATGGTTAGAACCGCGGTTTGCGTCGCTCCCAGGAATGCATCTCCTGTCACTCCGCTCAAGGTCAGGTTCAGATTCTCATCGAGCTCGTTCACGGAGTCTTCGCAAATCCGCACCGTAAAACTTTTGGCGGTGGTGTCGCCTTGAGTCCACGAAAGAGTACCCGACTGACCGAGATAATCGATGCCGGCCGCGCAAGACGCACCGCCGCTCGCGCTACCGTCTGAAGATGAATAGTTGACCGACGCGGCGCTGTTGCCGCCGCTTCGCGTGACGGTAATTGTTACAAGCTCTGAGCCTTCGACCACTTCGTAAGCCGAGGCACTAAATTGCACAGTGCTCGC
>JANNON010000408.1:0-2239 GCA_031399105.1 Blastocatellia bacterium
GGTCTTTGGTCTTTGGTCTTGATTTCGTTAAGTGACGGGCTTGATATACGGATACCGCGAAAGCTGGTGTGGAAGTGCAAAGACCAAAGACCAAAGACCAACGACCCAAGGCCAAAGACCCAAGGCCAAAGACCAAGGACAACCGACTAACATCCAGCATCTAACATCCGACTACCGCCAGTTGAAAGCTTTCGGAATGCGAAGTAAGCTCAGCCTTCGAATAAAATAATGCGAGAAGAACAAAACCGGATGCCGCAAGATAAGTTTCGCGACGAGTGCGGAGTTTTTGGAATCTTTGGACATAACGAAGCTGCCAGACTGACCTACCTGGGTCTATATGCTTTACAGCATCGCGGTCAGGAGTCGTGCGGGATCGTCGCGTCTGACAATTCCGAGTTGCGACTCGAGCGCGCTATGGGACATGTCGCGGAAGCATTCGATCAAACTCGTCTCGATCGTTTGCCAGGTGCCAGCGCGATTGGCCACGTTCGATACTCGACCGCCGGTGAAGTTTCAATTCGCGAAGCCCAACCTTTTCTGGTTACCTGCCAACACGGTCAGATTGCGATTTGTCATAACGGGAACCTCCCGTTTGCACGCGAAGAGCGCCGTAAGCTTGAACGCGAAGGTGCGATCTTTTCTGCTACTTCCGATACCGAGGTGATCCTGCATGGCGTGGCTCGCTCGCGAGCGACGTCAGCAGTCGAGGCCATTCCGGAAGTACTGCGCGAAACCGAAGGCGCGTTCTCGATGTTGTTTCTTACGCCTCGTGAAATGATCGCGATTCGTGATCCGCGCGGTTTTCGTCCGCTTGCGCTGGGTCGTCTGGGCAACGCCTGGGTGATTGCTTCGGAGACTTGCGCGTTCGATTTGATCGACGCCCAGTACGTTCGTGATGTCGAGCCAGGCGAGATGATTGTCGTCAATGAATCTGGTTTGCATTCGACGCACCCGCTACCCGAACGGCCGCATTCGATGTGCATCTTTGAGCATGTCTACTTCGCCCGGCCTGATTCTTTGATCTTCGGTCACTCGGTAAACGAATCGCGCCATAAGATGGGAAAGCGGTTAGCGATTGAGCAACCGTCCGATGCTGACATCGTGGTGCCGGTACCGGATTCTGGTGTAGCCGCCGCAATCGGCTATTCAGCGCAAAGCGGCATCAGCTATCGACAGGGATTGGTTCGCAATCACTACGTTGGCCGGACCTTTATCGAGCCCAAACAATCGATTCGTTCATTTGGAGTGCGCATCAAATTGAATCCCGTGCGCGATTTGATCGCCGGACGCAAGGTCGTTCTGATCGACGATTCGATTGTGCGTGGCACAACCTCGAAGAAGATCGTGCAGATGGTCCGTGAAGCCGGTGCTAAAGAGATCCACATGCGCATCAGCTGTCCCCCCACGATCAGCCCCTGCTATTACGGCGTCGATACGCCGAACAAGGAAGACTTGATTGCCGCGCAGATGTCGGTTGAGGAGATCAGAAAATTTATCGGCGCGGATTCATTGGGTTATTTGTCGTTGGAAGGAATGATGACGGCGACAGGAATCAGTACTAATGCTGCTTGCGTTGCTTGCTGGACTGAGAAGTATCCGACGCAGATCACTCGCGAAGCCGAAACGATGTGGGAACGCGATCACGAGCCAGTCTCAGTCGGAAGCTCGTCCGACAGCTAAATGGGCAGACTCACGAACCTAAACTTGGAGTGACTAATTGAGCCGGGCTACCAAAGGATGCGGATGCGCGATCGGGGTGCTCGTCGTCGTCTTGGGCGCGGTCTCCTTTCTCGGATACAGGTACGTCCTGCCGTGGTGGCGAACCAAGCCTCCGCCGCCCTCGGGACGTGAACTCCGGGTGCACGTGCTTGATGTTGGTCCAGTCAACGGGGATTCGATATTGATCGTGGCGCCCTCAGGCAAGACGATCCTGATCGACGCCGGCGACACGGGCAAAGGCAAAGCCGTTCTGGAAGCCTTGAAGCGCCACAACATCACCCAGCTCGACTATTTCATTGCTACTCATCCACATCCGGATCACATTGGCGGCGCGGATGAAGTAATGAAGGTCGTCAAGGTTCTGAATGTAATTGATAACGGACTTGGCCCAGCCGTCCCGCCCGGTTTTGTGGTGCAGCCGGAACTGGCAGGGACATCGAAGAAGAGAGCTCCGGTTAAGAAAGACAATCGTGCCGCCACCGTGACGAAGTTCTATGACGAATACAAAGCAGCGGTGACG
>JANNON010000453.1:0-2691 GCA_031399105.1 Blastocatellia bacterium
AAAAGGCGCGGCACCCGCGTTCTCTCGTCCACGGATCTCAAGCTTCCCCTTTCCGCTGGTCAACGGTTCGGCATAAAAACCCTCACGCATCTGCGCAAACATGTCGCAGTCTCCGCCCTCTTATCCCATACTAAACACAGCGTCATAAATAACTGCCGATGCTAGCCGATGCAACAAAGGCGGCGCAGAGTGGTATTTGGACGAGACCACTCCTGGAGGCGGGGTTTGATGGCGGCGACAACTTCGTCGAGTGTCGGAAAGTATTGATTGTGCAGGCAGCAACGGCGGATCAATTTCCAAACTCGCTCGATCGGGTTGAGGTCCGGACTGTAAGGCGGCAGGAAATGCAGCCGAAAGTGATCCGCGACTTCTCCCCGCCACGCCTCATGCAGGGTGGCATGGTGATAGCGTGCATTGTCCATAATGACGATCCCTTCGCGTCCGGCTGGGCTGCTGATGCGCTCGAGTTTGCGCAGGAAATCCCAGCAGGTCCGTCCATCGAACATGCCTTCGGGCCGAGACATCACGAGCTTCCCGTCCCTCAGACGAACCGCGCCGAAGAAGCTGATGCTTTTGCGTGTTGGAGCGTGAAGACAGAGGGGATCGCGCACTTCCGGCGGGACCCACAGACGGCAACGCGAACCGTGTTGCTGGAAGTGCACCTCATCCATGGCCCAGAGATCAACGTTGCCTTTTCCGGCCAGGCGACGGAGTTTTTTTATGCGCCCGCTGCAGATCCGGGTCCGCTTGAGCGACTCGCGGACGCGGCTTGCGTAACCGAAAACCGAGTTGACGAAACAACCGCTGGCATTGCCGCACCTTCAGCTTTACGCCGAGTTCACGACGGAGAAACGCCGACAAGGTCGGCCCATCCCACATTTGCGTGGCGAGGCCGAACTGCGTGGGCTTGGCACGCAACGCCACCTCCACCTTGGACAGTTGCTCTTCATTCAAACGACTGGGGCGGCCCGGTCGTTCGCCCTCCGACAAGCCGGCCAACCCCTCTGTCTCGAATCGTTGAACCCAGTTCACAACGGTGCGCGGTGAGTCGCCCAGTAGCTCGGCGACCTGCGGACATGTTACACCTTGAGCGACCAACAAAACGCCGTGCAGGCGATGATCGTAACGCGAGGCGTCGTTGCGGCGAATTTCATCCTGCAAGGCCATAAGGGCACCTCTAAAAACCCATCTTTGAGAGCCGACTGAGATCTAGTTAGAAAGAGTGTTTTCGTGTTGCTAGCTCAGTGCTAATCCTGCTAGAAGAAGGACACGATGTCTAAGTATGTTGAAAGCAAGGAGAGCGGCCTTTTTGATAAAGCCATCCGACTGGAAGAATTGCACGAAATGGGTGATCCACTGGCCCGCCTCGATGAGGTGATAGACTGGACACTCTTTGCCTCGACTTTGGAACGTATCCCCCAAGCTGAGCCCAAGGGCTTGGGTGGAAGGCCTGCCTTTCGCCCGCTGATGATGTTCCAGGCTCTCGTCATCCAGAACCTCTACCAGCTCAGTGATGAGCAGCTCGAATTTCAGATCACTGATCGTTTGAGTTTCAAACGTTTCCTTGGGCTGACGGACGCGGATAAGTCTCCGGACGAGAAAACTTTTTGGGCTTTCCGGGAGACGTTGACCCGGCATGAGTTAATTGAACCATGGTTTGAGGTCTTTCACGCGGCCCTCGCCGCACAGGGAATGTTTGCCCGCAAAGGTCAGATGGTAGACGCCACTTTTGTCGAGGTGCCGCGGCAACGCAATTCGCGCGAGGACAACGCTAAAATCAAGGCTGGGGAGGTGCCCGCAGATTGGCCGGACCAGCCGGCGAAGGCCCGGCAGAAGGATGTGGACGCCCGCTGGACGGGCAAAAACGGTCAGCGGCACTATGGCTATAAGAATCATGTGAAGGTCGATAGCAAAAGCAAACTGATCGAAGGTTTTACGGTCACGCCAGCCTCGGTCCACGACAGCAACGCTTTGGAGGAACTAATCGCCGAGGGAGACCCCACGACCTATGTGGATAGTGCCTATGTCGGAGCAAGGTGTGACCAGATCTTTGCGGAGAAAAAGGTCGTCGCCAAGCCCATTGCGCGGGCCTACCGAAACAAACCTCTGAACGGGAGCCAGAAGCGTCACAACCGGGCGCGTTCGAGAATTCGGGTCAGAGTCGAACATGTCTTCGCGACCATGCGGATGTGCATGCGAAGTGCGTGGAACCGGTGTGTTGGCTTGACGAGGAACCGGGCCATGATCTCGCTGACCAATCTGGTTTACAACATGGTCCGCTTCGAGCAAATCGAACGGCTGGGCCTGAAAAACTGGCGGGCGGCATGAGAACCCGCGGAGAACGCCCCGGCATGCCATCAACGAACGCTGTTTGCCCCACTTGTTACGCCACAGATTCCAACAGGTAACCGTTCACTCAGATGCCTTGTTTCTAACAATCCTGCATGCAATGCCAGATATAGAGCAAATGCGGGTTAATAGAGGTTCCCTTACCTATTCTGGCGCGCGGTGCAGCGAGGCGCTGCAACTTAGAGCCTGTCATGCACTTTAGCGGAATAGGTTTGCTAACATGAGGCCGACGAAGGCCAGCCAGTGAGCGCCGGCTAGGGTGGTCGCGAGACGCGCGTAGTCGCGCGACAGGCGGCGCAAGCGCGCAGCCCAGCCAAAGGAGCGCTCCACCACCCAGCGTCT
>JANNON010000503.1:0-2080 GCA_031399105.1 Blastocatellia bacterium
CGTCTTTCAGACACAGAGATTTGAGGTTTATGACACCATCAGCAAGAGCCTAACCTGTTAGACCATGTCAAACTGAGTTATAATCCACCCCGCTTTCGCGTTACAAACCAGTCTCCTGCAGGGTCAAAGATATTGTCACAACAGCATCCAGCCAGTAGCAAATACTCCGGAAAACGTCTCCTGATTGTCGATGACGACGCCGACATGCGTCTTCTGTTGGCGGAATACTTTCGTCGCCTCGGATTTCAGGTTGATGAGCGCGAGAGTGGTACGGCAGCTCTCGAGCCGGCGATAACTGGCGACTATGATTGTTTCATCTTCGATGTGTCGATGCCCGAGATGACCGGATTGGAGTTATTACGCCGCGTGCGGGACCGTGGCGTCCGAACGCCCGCGCTGTTTCTGACTGCACACGATGCTCTCGCTGACAAGGTCGCGGGTTTTGAAGCCGGCGCCGACGATTATCTCGCCAAGCCATTCAGCCCCCGCGAACTTGAGTATCGAGTAGAGGCGCTGCTGCGAAGATCCAGCGAAGCTCCCCAGCCAACCGACGGCCTGCGAATTCAGGTCGGCGATCTCATAATCGACAAACGTCGCCACGAGGTTAGCCGGCAAGGGCAGCGGATCGATCTGACGCCGCTCGAGTTTCAAATTCTCGAGCTGCTTGCCTCCGAACCCGGTCGCGCCTGGTCACGGAATGCTCTCCTCGATAAAGTTTGGAGCACCGATTACGAAGGCTATCAACGAAACATTGATCCACACATCAATCGGCTACGGAAAAAGCTGGAAGTCGATCCCAAGAACCCGAACTATGTGCTTACGGTTCGGGGTGTCGGCTACAAACTAAACGAGGCTCCCTAATCCGAATGATCGCTCGAGACGGAAATCGTATTGGCATTGAACGCAACTAACCGAACGATCACGACCCGCCCTTCCGACGCGCTCCGCATCTTCTCTCTGTTGGCCCTTGCTCTGGTTTTTCCAGTAACACTCCACTCACAAACAACTTCGTCGTCTTTGATCACGCCGCACATCGAGTGGGCCCGCCAAAATGGCATTACCAAGTACCGCTTGCAAATAGCTTCGGACGAAAAGTTTCGAGACATGCTGCTGGATCGGTTGATAACGGGCCAGAACTATCGTCCGAATGAACTCGCGCCAGGGCGGTACTACTGGCGTGTGGCGCCTTCGCAGTTTGCGACGGGCAGGTTTTTGCCACCTCGCGTCTTCTATGTCAGTCCGCCTCGAACTCAACCTTCAGTTACTAAACCACCGAAAGTTCAACTCGGATGGTCGGCTGCAATCGGATCAATTGATCAGCTCTTGCTGAGCCAGTCATCCGGCGGTACGGATTTGATTGCGGTGAATTCCGATAACAGAGTTTATGCGCTCGATTCAATTCGCGGCGTGCCACGATGGATCTCGCGCTCGGCAGTTGGGCCAGACAAAGCCGGTAGGAAATCGCCGAAACCTTTAGTGGTGAAAACGCCGACTCGCTCGCTGGTAGTGTTTGCGAATCAGAAGAACCTGCAAGCAGTTGAAGCCGTTTCAGGAAGGGAAGTGTGGCGCGCGGTTGTTCCGAGCGAAGTTGCCAGCATTGCAGCCTCGGATGGAGAGACGAGCGCGATCTTTCTCTTAAGTAGAAACAGAGACTTGTTTGTGCTCGAGCCGCAAACCGGGGTGATTCGCAAACGCTTCAAGCTGGAACGAGAGCCGGTTAATTCGCCGGTCATGCTACCCGGAAAAGGGGTGTTGATTCCTGTCAAAGACCGCGCGCTTGAATTACGAAATGTGGAAGGCGAGCATGTGCGCTTTATCGACATAGGATCTGAACTTACCACTCCGCCTCTGATTGTGAATTCTGCGCGGGGAGTTCTAGTCCTGATGGGAACAAGAAAGGGTGTAGCAGCATTTGATGCGCAGTCATTTAAGGCGTTGGGCCAACTGGTACTGGACGGCGACGACTATGCCCTAGGTTCGCTGATCGCAGTCGATCTAGTTAACGACACTAAACCGGAGATAGTGGTGACGACCAGCCGCGGTCGTTTGCTTGCCGTTGATGTTGCCGAGGGCAAGGTCA
>JANNON010000614.1:0-14650 GCA_031399105.1 Blastocatellia bacterium
CTGCGCTCCGCGGTTCTGATTGCTTTGCCTCGTCCCCTTGCCGGCACTTTTGTGCAATGCCGGTGCGCGCTGCAGTTCAATTGGAGCTCAACCCCTTCGCCAGTCGAAAAAATCAGGCCTTTCGGGTAACATGACCTCACCCGATATTCCCGAAAGCACCCAACTAGCTAAATGTCATTTGCCACCATCGAAGAAGCCATTGCTGAAACACGCGATGGGCGGATGATCATCATTGTCGATGACGAAGATCGTGAGAATGAAGGCGATCTGGTTTGCGCTGCTGAAAAGGTCACGCCCGACGTCATTAATTTCATGGCCCGCCATGCGCGAGGACTGATTTGCCTGCCGCTAACGGAAGAGCGTTGTGACGAGCTTCATCTGACCACACAAGTCGCCGACAACACTTCCTATCTTGGAACCGCATTTACGGTTTCCATCGACGCCCGCAAAGGCATCACCACCGGCATTTCCGCTTCAGATCGTGCCACTACAATTTTGGCTGCGGTCGATCCGCACACGAGACCACAGGATCTTGCGCGTCCCGGTCATATCTTTCCCTTGCGAGCAAAGAACGGCGGCGTGTTGGTCCGGGCTGGGCAGACTGAGGCGAGCGTGGACATCGCGCGCATTGCCGGTCTTTATCCCGCCGGCGTGATCTGCGAAATCATGAACGACGATGGAACGATGGCGCGACTGCCACACTTGCAGGACTTTGCCGCAACGCATGGTTTGAAGATGATTACAGTTGCTGAGCTCGTTCGTTATCGCATCAGCAAAGAAACGCTCATTCGACGCGTAACGGAGACGGACCTGCCAACGATCTATGGTCGCTTCCGAGCGATCGCTTACGAGAATGTAATCAATGGCGACGTTCACCTAGCGATGGTGAAGGGAGAAGTAAACAGCTCAGAGCCGGTGCTGGTTCGCGTCCATACTGAGAATGTAACCTGCGACATGTTTGGTTCGCTCATTGACGACACCGGGTTTCAGTTGCACGCCGCATTGGAGAAGATTGCCGCGAAAGGGCAGGGCGTCGTGCTCTATCTCCGCCAGCGCGAGCACAGTCTCGACCTGGTAAATCAGTTGCGCACCTACAGCGTGATGCAGGAGCGCGGGTTGAGCAAACAGGATGCAAGCCTCGAAACTGGATACGGTGTGTATCGCGACTATGGCGTCGGTGCACAGATTCTTCACGACCTCGGTTTGCGCCAAATTCTCTTGTTGACCAATCATCCCCCCAAGGTTGCTGCGCTCGAAGGTTTTGAACTCGAGGTTGTCGGAAATGTTTCCCTCGGTCAGCCCGCGCATATGAAAGCCGATGCAATGGATGACAGCAAATCAGCGAACAAACGCGAGCAACATCAATGACCGGAAAATTAGCCGCGGATAAACGCGCATCTAACGGATCGGAAAAGAACGGATCTTACAAGACGCCGGCAGTAACTCGCTCTCCCTCAGATCCTTCAGACCCGCGTTTATCCGCGGCTAACTGCCCCCTCCCCCTGCCGGTTGGCCCATGGCCCATAGCTAACTCGGTTGAAATTTCTTAGGGCTCGATTTACCCTTTCGGGGCTCTCCCTCTAGAATTTCAGACTTTGCCGGACCGCTTCTGCGGCTGCTCGATATGAGTGTAGACGACCGCGAGAACTCGCCAGAACAGACATCGAAATTACCTGCGTCCCCGGGGCGCAGACGGCGTCGGTATCTCAACCGCCGGAACCTCGTGATTGCTACCATCGCGGGCGTTGTCGGTGTGGTTGCGCTGATCCTTCTGTTGCTTCTCGTTTACCGGCTCGGTTATGTCGACAACTACGTTGCCGGACAGATCAAACGGACCTTTGCCAACTATGGAATTCGAGCTGAAATTCGAGACTTTCGCACGACCTTCCCGCCGCAGTCGGTCGAGATGTTGGGACTGGAGCTCTACGATTCGCAGACTGGAGAAAGGCTAGGGAAGATCGATCGCATGCTGGCGACCGTCCGTATTGAGGATCTCTATGCCCTGAGTTTGAATCGCAATATCGATCTGAAAGATTTGCAGATCGAAGGACTCGAAGCCTGGGTCACTTTCGACGAGCAGGGCCGCTCAAACTTTCGCAATATTCGCATCCCTCCTCCTGAGCCGAACAAGCGAATCCTATTTGCTTACTCTACCGCGCGCGTACAGTTGAAGAACGGAGTCATTCACTACGGCGACGCGCGTCACGAACTTTCCGGCGAGGCGCGAAACGTGACTGCCACAATTCAGCCCGACGATCCCAGCGCACCAATGGAAAGCTGGATGAATACGGTTACGTTCGCGCTCAGCAACTCCACTTTTACCTATGACGGCCGGCCCGTTAACAACATCGACATTCAAGGGAAAGGACGCGTCAATCAAACGCGAGCTGAGATCCAGGAGTTGGTCTTGAAATCGCCGGTGGCCGAAGCGCGATTACAAGGAACGATGGATGATTGGCGAGCTTTGCGTTACCAACTGAACGTGAACTCGACAGTCGATCTCACACAACTCTCCGATGTTCTGCAACCCGATACGACTTTGCGCGGTGTCGGCAATTTCACCGGAACTGTTACGGGCCAGGGCGATCAATACAAGGTCGATGGCACTATCAACTCGGAAGCCCTGGCTGCTGACGGTATTCGGTTGCAAGGACTGAGCGTCACTGCCAAAGGTTCGGGCCAGGGCCAGACTTACGATATCAACGGTCGTGCAGTTGCCGGGTTGCTCAGCGCCGGCGATTTTCAACTTAACAACGTGCAACTCGTCGGCAACGTGATGGGCACCGGATCGGATTTCAAGTGGGTCGGCGAGCTGCGCGCGGCTGCGGAGCGAAGTTATGGAACTACGATCACCGGGTTGATCCTTCGCGATGCACAAGCCGAGCTGAAAGACGGCGTACTGACAGCTTCTTCGAATCAGTTCAGTGCGAACAATCTGCGTACTTCGGGCGCGAACATCAACGGTCTCACTGCGTCTAACATCAAGGTCAGAAACGAAAACGATGTCACGACTGCCACTATCGCGAGCGCCAAAGCGGGAAACATCAGCGCCTCAGGTTCACAAATAAAAGGCGTCACCGCCAATCACATCGACGTTAACAGTCGCGGCGGCGTGACCAGCGTAGTAATCAAAGAAGTACAAGTCGGAGCAACGAGCGCGGCCGGCGCTGAGATCGGCAGTATCAACATCGCGGGCGTGCGGTTGTCAGTTCGCGATGGACGTATCGAAGGATCCACTGCGGACATTAACGCCGGCACAGTGAAGCTCGCCGACGGCCAGGCAAATGACGTGAAGCTGGCGAAGCCCGTGTTTGTAGTTGAGCCTTCAGGTCGTTATCGAGCCAGCGCAGATTTAAGTATCGGCGGCGGTGTGATGGGTCGCATGGATCTGGGCGAGGTGCGCGGGCGAGTCGTGGCGACAAATTCGGAGCTGCAACTCAACGATTTCACAGCCGATATTTTCAAGGGACAGGCAGCGGGAAACGCTCGCGTCGCGTTAACGAAGAATGGAACCTCCAGGATTACCGCGCGCTTTTCGGGCATCGACATCGCTGGTCCGCTGACGGCCGTCGCATATTCGGTTGTGCCTTTAACCGGCAACGCAACCGGCACGATTGACCTTACCTTTCCCGGCACTGATTACAAACACGCTTCCGGTACCCTTACGACCACCTTTACCGGCGCAACTACGGATACAGGAGACGGCCGCGTGCCGCTCTCAGGCGAGTTAGCCGTACGTGCTGACCGCGGGCTTTTTCTACTCGACCGCGTGGATCTTCAAACACCGGCGACAAAGTTGAGCGCGACCGGCCAGTTCTCATTCACCGGCGACTCAAATCTCCTGGTTGATCTGAATTCATCTGACGCAAGCGAACTGCAAGCCGTGTTTATCTCATCCGGTTTGCTCACCGACGTCGCGGAACAGATGCGAAGTTACGGTCTGGAACTCGCGGGCCAACTCTCCTTCAAGGGCAACATTCGTGGCCAGCTCGACTCGCCCGATCTCAATGGCCAGCTCGCGCTCAGTTCGTTGCTGGTGAATGGACGTGACCTCGGATCGTTATCGGTAGCCGTCGCAATGACCGCGTCCGAACTGCGTATCAATGATGGAAAGTTGCTTGAGCGCGACGGCGGGGGCATGCTATTCACTTTTGTCTCACCGAGATCAGGCCAGAACAACGCCACACTTGAAGCTACTCTCGATCGAGTCAACGCGGGAAATTTGATCGCGGCCTTGCCATTGAATGCGGCGACTCGGGATCAGCTCGGCAAAACCCAGGCTGACTTGTCGGGAAAGATCAACATCTCCGGCATTCCCGACAACATGAGTGGGCGGGCAGACATTACCTCTGGAGCCGGTATGCTCGCCGGGGAACCATTGGAAAGTTTGAACGCCCGCGCAACGTTCACCGGTTCTGAAGTGAAGATTGAAACGATCGATGCACGGTTAACTGCCGGGCACATCGTGGCGAGCGGTCTCGTCAATCTACAGACGAATAATTTTGATCTGCAAGGTCGAGCGGAAGGCATGCAATTGAGCCGGCTCGCCACGTTGACTGGAAACGCGGGACTGCAAAACGTCACCGGCGTCGGAGACTTCAACGCGCACATCTCGGGAAACTATAACGCCCGTGATTTCGCCAATTATCAAATCACTTTTGATGGCCAGGCGCGCGACGTGACGGTGAACGGAAGGTCTGCAGGAACGCTGGCCCTCGTCGGGAAGACCCAGAATAACCAACTCAACATTACCCTGACGACTGGCTTGCTCGGCAGCCCGCAAACGATTACCGCACAGGTAAACCTCGCGAACCCCGAGTTGCCTGCGACTGTCGAGACGAATCTAAACGATGCCGACCTGACGGCTCTACTGCGGATTGCACTCCCGCAGAGCACGGTGAAGTTGTCCGGGCGCGCCACCGGAGTTCTCAAGGCCAGCGGCAATCTGATGGATGAAGACGAAGGATTCTCCATTGCCCGACTGCAGGGAACTGCGACGTTTTCAAATCTCAGTTTTCGCGTTGAGGACGTGCAACTGGATGCGGCGACCCCGATGGTTGTGCGGTTCTCTCCGAGTGAAGTGGCTTTCGATAAGACTCAATTCACCGGGCCGGGAACAAACATTTCGCTCGGTGGCACGCTCGCCCTCGGGCCCAGCGGACGGCAGAGTTTGAGTGTCGATGGAAGCTTGAACATGCGCGTGTTGAATGGGCTTTCCCCCGACTTCTTTTCATCAGGCACTGCCGACGTGGCGGTACGCGTTTCCGGCACCTATGAACGACCGCGGCTGAACGGAACCGCGTCGCTGACGGGCGCCTCAGTCTCGATTCTGCTTGGTAACGAACGGTGGATGATCTCGAATCTGCGGTCGCTCGTGAGATTCACAGCCGACCAGGCGCAGATCGAGTCGTTAACCGGAACGATGGGCGGCGGCAGACTTAGTGTCACTGGCGGCGCGCTCCTGGATGGTGTGAGCTTACGTAGTTTTCTCGTTCATGTTCACGGCGAGGACATCACTGTTCCATTCCCCGAAAACTTTCGTTCCAACATCGATACCGACCTCGAAATCAAAGGTTCATCTCGCGAACAGATCATCGCCGGTGTAGTAAATGTGCGGCGTAGCGAATACACGCAGGACATCGAGCTCGCTGATTTGATCAACTCACGTCGCGAGTCGATCGAGGAAGGTGGTGAAGTCGAGTTCACCCGCACAGCCGTGTTCAGCGATCTGCGGGTAGAGGGCCGGAATGCTCTCGTGCTGCGGAACAACCTCGCTGACCTCACAGGTTCGTTGTCATTGCGAATAAATGGGCCGGTAAAAGACCCTGTGATCTCAGGACGAATCACGGCGACGAGCGGCACACTGAATTTCCGAAACGATCGTTACGATATTGTGCGCGCCCTGGTGGATCTGCCGCCGCGGGCTGATGCCGATCCGGTTTTGAATATTCAGGCCGAGACGCAGATTCGCGGCTACCGCGTTACCGTCGGCTTGAATGGTCCACTCTCCCAACCAAATGCAATAGTTCGTTCCGATCCCGCTTTGCCGCAGGCTGATGTGGTCTCGCTAATTACGACCGGACAACTTTCGGACAACGATACCAGTGCTTCCGTTCTGGGACAGACCGGGCTCGGCACTGCCACCAGTCTGCTGACGGACGCGCTGATCAACGCACCCGCCCAGCGTGCGACCAGCAAACTGTTCGGCCTTAGCCGATTTGAGATTAGTCCAACCATCGGCGGCCGGTCCGGAACAACGCCGGCGGCCCGTTTGACGGTGGGCAAGCAGATCAACAAGGACCTTTCAGTAACCTATTCGACCAACGTCACCTCTGACCCCAATCAAATACTCGCGCTCGAGTATCGCGTATCCGATCGGCTCTTCTTTGTGGCCCAGTACGAACAGGCCTCCACGCGCGAATTGAGCACGCGTAACAATAGTTTTAGTTTTGAGATTCGGTTCAGGAAGCGATTCTGAGCATGGGGCAGAGCACGAGGCGGAACTACATTCCCAAAGGCTGGTCATCATCCAGCAGCCTGTCCGTTGTTCGCACCCGATGTGATCTTGTTTTTAGTTGCTTCCGCTATCTGACGACGCTTCTTCTACTAGTCACCGCTCCCAGCACTCTCTCTGCCGCTTCAGGAATGGCCGACTACGAAGGCCGGGTGATCAGCGCGATTGAAATCGCGTTTGAAGGTTCACCTGCCGACGCGCCGGCACAGGCCGAGTTTCTGGCCCTGTTGCGCATCTCGCCCAACACCGAGTTTTCCGCCGTGCGCGTACGCGACTCTTTGCAGTCGTTATTTGATTCCGGACGCGTGGCGAACGCGCGCGTTGAAGTAATTTCAGGAAGTACGAACAGCTCTGGACCAATAAGTTTGCGCTTCGTGATTAAGCGGCAGGTTCAGATCGCCGAGATTCGATTGGAGTTGGCTCCAGTCACTGGGACACCCATCGCCGCCGATGAATTGCGGGCGAGATTGAGTCTCACTCAACCAGGCGCGCGCATCTCCCAGCAAGTAATTGTTCGGAATTCAGATGAGGTTCTGGTCTATCTGCGCGACCGTGGTTACTTCAATGCCACTGTCGAGGCGGATGAACAGATTGATTCGAGTGGCACCCGCGCGATCATCGTCTATCGCATCAATCCTGGAGAACAGGCTCGTGTCGTTGATTTCAAAATAGACATTCCCGGATTCGATTTGACGCCGGTAAGGTCGCGCCTTGAACTCCAGCCCAACGCGCCTTTCACTCGTGAAGCACTCGGCAATGATGTGAAGCTGATTCGCGAGTCGCTGATCGGACGCGGATACCTGGCCCCGACGCTGGACGATCCGCGAGTTGAGCGCGACCAGGAACGTAATCTGATCACGACTACATTGACGGGAAGGATCGGTCCCAAAGTTAATGTCGTCATTCGCGATCTAACGGTCAAGGACTACTCCCTCAGCGAAAAAACTCAACGTGAAATCCTACCGGTGATGCGCGAGGGCAATATTGATCCTTCGGCAATCGAGGAAGGCGCTCGGCGCATTCGCAATCGTCTGCAGGAGGATGGCCATTTCTTTACCGAAGTCACGGCGCTCTGCACCATCACGCCGCCTCCGCCGCCCGACATTGGCTCGAATGGCACTAATGAAACCTGCACGAATTTAAACCCTGGGGATCTGACGGGCCAAACAGTGGAGCTTGTTTACGAGATCGAACGCGGGCGTCGATTCCGTTTAAGCGACATTCGCATCACCGGAACTACCCGGATGACTTACGAAGATGTTGCTGCCGATTTGGAGAGTCAGAAAGCCACGGTTCTCGGTGTCATTCCGTTTCTCGCCTACGGCCGCGGCTACACGAGTCTCACTTTGTTGGAGCAGGACAAGCGCACTATTCGAAACTTCATGCGTGATCTCGGTTATCGTCATGCCGAGGTAGAAGTGCTGCAAGGCGTAACGCTAGACGGTGAGAATCTGATCATCACTTTCAACGTTATCGAGGGGCCGCTCACGCGCGTGGCAGGTGTTGAAATACGTGGCAACAGCATCTTCACGGAGGAACGGATCCGGGCACTGATGCGCATTGTGATCGGCGCGCCTTTCTCTCGGTCACAAGCGCGCACGGATAGCGAGCGACTGTTGGGGCTTTACGCTCGAAGTGGCTACATCAACACCCAACTCGATTTCTCAATAGTCGAGTTGCCAAAGAAAGGTGAAGACGAGCAAGTCAGATTGATCTACTGGTTGACCACCGAAGGTGAAAAAGTCTTCATCAACCAGATCGTAATTAATGGCGTGACCGGGAGCCTCGACACTCAGGAGACCAAGCGCAATGCCATTTTAAGAGCGATCCCGATTCGTGAAGGCGATCCCCTGCGCTCTGATCGCATCTCGGACGCGGAACGCGAGCTCTATCTCACCGACGCTTATCGTCAGGTAATCATCCGTACCGAGCCCGCGGGCGACACGGCCTCGGGCTTCAAGCGGCGCGATGTGATCATCGACGTGGAAGAGAAGAAGCCGCGCGTGATGGATTACGGTGGTGGCTACTCTACCGACGCCGGCGCGCTCGGACTGCTCGAAATCTCAAACGTAAATTTCATGAACAAGCTGCGGCAGGCTGCGATGCGTATGCGCGCCAGCCGCCGGCAACAATTGCTGCGGTTTGAATACTTCGATCCGCGGTTTGCGCGGTACGGGCAGCGACAGTTTGCGCCGCTCGGTCTCTCGTTACAGTATCAACGCGATTCCACGCTGACGCGATTCTTCCGCTCGGCGATCGATCGCGGCACCGACGGAATCGTTCAAAGACTCGATGAAGACGGAAACCCAATCGATGAATTTGGCAGCCGCGTAAACGAGCCCACCATCAACCGTCTGACGGCGACGATCGAAACGCAACGGGTACTGGACCGGCGGACGAACACAATAGTCTTTGCGCGTTACAGTTATGAAGATGTGCGGCTATTTAATCTCCAGAGCCTGGTGATCAAGCCCATCCTCCAACCGGATCGTGTGATTCGCTTATCGCGACTTGGCGGCTCGTTTGTAAGAGACACTCGTCAAAGGTGCGAGCGGGGGTTGTTGCCGAGCCGATCAAGTTCCGATGAAGGTGATCCCGGAAAGCCCGGCGAGATTTGCCGCTACAATCAGGTGGATGCCACGCGCGGTTACTTTTTCACGGTTGATTACGCGCTGGCGCTGAGGCAGCTCGGCGGTAACATCTCGTTCAATCGATTCCAGACTACGTATCGGACTTATTACAAACTCAACAGTTTCCGTGGCACTGTGCTGGCTGCAAACGCAACGCTCGGCCTCGCGAATATTTTCAATCCGCGTGATCGAGATGACAACGGAACTATCGACGAGATCGATCTGACACTGCCGATCAGTGAAAGGTTCTTCTCGGGAGGTTCGACAACGCTACGCGGTTTTCGTTATGAAGAAGCTGGACCACGCCAGGTAATCATTCCGACGGGTGAGTTCCGAAATTCGGACGGCGATCCGGTGTTCCTCAATCCATTTACAGTGCCGGTTGGGGGCAATGCGGTGGCAGTGGTCAATCTCGAGGCGCGAATACCGCTAACCCGATCGATTCAGGCAGTTCCCTTCTATGATGGCGGCAATGTTTTTCGACGAGTGGGAGATCTTTTTGGCAAGCAGGACGATACCGTCATTCCCCCGGGGAATGTTCTTGCCGCGATCGATGCGGCGAACTTACGCGCGCGTTGGAGCAATACAGTGGGACTCGGATTCAGATTCCAAACTCCTTTTGGCGGAGCGCTCGCAGTGGATTATGGGTTCCTGTTCAATCCGCCAAAGTTCTTGATTCCGCAACGTGGCCCGGGCGGTGGTTTCGATGGTACGCCGGCGATCTATCGGTTGCGGCAGACGCAGTTGCATTTCAGATTTACGCAGACGTTCTAAAGTGAGAGGACAGAAAGCAGAATACAGAAAACAGAAGTCAGAAGTCAGAAGTCAGAAGTCAGAGGTCAGAGGTCAGAGGTCGGAGAGCGGAGGTCAGATAGAGATGGAAGGCATAGCGATGAATCAGCGAGGAATTATGGAAACTAAGCGAAACGTTGGTTCTGCCTCCTGTCTTCTCTCTTCTGTATTCTGTCTCCTGTGTTCTGTCTTTTGTATTCTTCTTTTCTTCCCCCCCGTTCAGGCCCAGGAAGTCGTCGATACGTTTGTCGCTACCGTAAATGTTGGCGAGCGAGCAGACTGCGGCACCAAGTGTTTGATCACCTATTCGGACCTGCTCTGGCAACTGGCTCTCCAGCCGGACACTGCTTTAGTAAATCCTTCTTCTGCGGATCTTAATCGAGCGTTGCGCCTGGTGATCGATCAGCGATTGATTTTGCAGGAAGCCGAGAAGTTGCCGTCGATTGCGCCGACAGCGGAAGAGATCACAGCCGCGCGTGACGGGTTGGTAAAGGCATTTCCATCACAGGCAGCTTTTCTCGAGCGGCTACAACGCGTGGGGCTGACGGCCGAAAAACTCAACGAGATCCTGGACCAGCGAGTCCGGATCGAAAAGTACCTGGACTTTCGTTTCAGAAACTTTGTGGTGATTACTCAGAACGAGATTGAGCGTTACTACAAGGATGTGTTTGTTTCTCGCTTTCGGGCCCGTTTTCCCGGTCGCATCGTACCCACGCTTGACGAGTCGCGCGCCGAGATCGAACGAACCTTGACCGAAGCCAAGATTGAATCAGACACCGACGCATTTCTGGACAGCGCCAGGGATCGGGCGGAGATCGCTATACTCAATCCCGTCTAAAACCAGTTTCGAGTTTCAAGTTTCGAGTTCTTCTAGCCAAGAGGTCTTTGCCGCTAGCGTGAGAAGCTCTTGACAGTCACGGCTCAAGTGTCCGAAAAGGAACTCGAAACTCGAAACTAGAAACTCGAAACTTCATCAGTAACTTTCCGAGCTCAGAAATGCCCCGAGACATCTCTCTTCCCCGAATCGGCCTGGCTCTTTCCGGCGGCGCGGCGCGCGGCATCTCTCATGTCGGGGTGATGCGCGCTTTGCAGGAGCACCAGATTGCGATCGACTGCATTGCCGGCACGTCTGCGGGTTCACTTGTCGGTGGCGCGATCGCGTCGGGTATGCCGCTCGATGAGATTGAAGCGCTGGCGAAGAGTCTGCGTTGGCGCGATGTAGGCAGAATGACAATGTCGCGGCTCGGTGTGCAAAGCAACGAGCATCTGGCTGAATTTCTAAGAGCTCATCTGCCGGTGAGTCGTTTTGAGGACTTCCCCATTGCGTTCGCGGCAGTCGCCACCGATTTGCAGTCTGGTGAAGCCGTGATCATGCGCGACACTGGCGATGCTGCTTTTGCCATTCGCGCCAGTTGTGCGATTCCCGGTTGGTACGTTCCGGTAATTTCTGAAGACGGCAGGCAGCTCGTCGATGGCGGGTTGGTCGCTAACATTCCTACCAGCGTTGCTCGTTCGCTCGGAGCGGACATCGTTGTGGCCGTTGACGTGAATGCGGAAGGAGCAAGATTTCTCGGCCCTTCCGTTTCGATCATCGGCGTGGTGTTGCAGTCGATGTTGCTGGTCCAGCGCACGGTTTCGACATACGAGTTGAAGAAGTCAGACGTGGTGATTAAGCCCAGGGTCGGACACATCCGTTGGGACGAGATGGGACGAGCGGATGAATTGTTGAAAGCAGGTTATGAGGCCGGGCTCGAAGCAGTTCCCGAGATCAAAGCGCTCATCGAACAGGTTAAAGACTCGGCCCCGCGTTGGTATCAGTTGCGGCGCCGCCGCGAGGCGCAAGCGAAGCGGCTCTTGCGATCATCAACCTAGGAAGTTGGGTAAGCAAAACCTATCCACAGATGACACAGATTAAAGAAGTTGGAACTGATTTAGGCTTAACCCATCACGGACGCCAATCTGCATAATCTGTGTCATCTGTGGATAGGTTTTACTTGATCTGCCCAACTGCGAATACCTAAACATTAGGAAACTAGCCAGGTTTTCCCGATTATAAGAATCGCCAGCGCATTGGACCTTTAATTTAGGCATACAAGAGTAAACGGAGCACAAGGGGTAGCCGGAACGGCGGGTGGATTTCCACCTGTTACCCCGGCATAACCTTTTCCCTATGCCTATCGAGGTCACATCTGTACCCGAGCGCCGCTGGAGTCTCTCAAAAAAGAGAGCGGCAAAGCGACGTCTCGCCGCTCGCCTTTTCCCCCCGCAACTTACAACGAAAGGCATCGTAGTTCGCTTGCTGCTCGTCCTTGGCGCGCTTGCCGGTGTCGTTGGTGGCGATGCGTTGTTGCGGTCGTACAAATATTACGCGCGAGTAATCGACGCGCGGCTGGCCAGTGGCTATCTCACGAGCCGGCCCGGTTTGTATGCTGCGCCGCGATCGCTCCGCGCCGGGCAGGGTTTCTCAATTGACGATCTAGCGCTCGTGCTACGCCGCGCCGGTTATGTCGAAAAAGAAGGCAGTGACGTTTGGAATGGGAGTTTTAGCCGCAAGACCGGTGCAATAGAGTTGCGGCCGAATTCTGTCAGAAGCGCCGGGCCGATGAGAGTGCTGATCTCATTCAGCAAAGACAATCGAATTGAAGAGATCGTTGGCGATGGAGCGACCCTCGAATCATTTACGCTCGAGCCCGAAGTCCTGAGCAACGATCTGTCCGCCAAGACCGGCCGAAATCGAAAACTGACATTCGCTGAGATTCCGCCGGTAATGGTGAACGCCATCCTCGCAATCGAGGACAGACGATTCTTACAGCACTCAGGCATCGATTTGATCGGCACGAGTCGAGCGCTCGCACGAAATGTCCGAAACGTCGGGGAAGAGCGTGGGGGTCAGGGCGGGTCGACCATCACGCAGCAACTAGTCAAGAATACTTATCTCACTCCTGAGCGAACGCTCCGCCGAAAGTATGCTGAAGCGATGCTAGCACTGGCTCTCGAACGCCGGCTTTCGAAGGAAGATATCTTTGCTCTCTACTGCAACGAAATCTATTTAGGACAGCGTGGCGCAGTGGGAGCGCGCGGAGTGGAAGATGCCGCGCAGATCTACTTCGGCAAAGCGTTAAGTTCATTAACTCTCAGTGAAACAGCAACCATTGCCGGGATGATCCAGGGACCCGCTCGTTACGCCCCTGATCGCCGCCCGGAAGCTGCGCGTGCGCGCCGGAACACTGTGCTTGCCGCAATGGCCTCCGAAGGATTCATTACAAACGACGAAGCCAAGACTGCTGTCGCAGAGCAGATTTCGGTAACACCACAGCAAAGATCCAACAGGAGCCTGGCGCCCTATTTTATCGACTACGTTAATCGTGCAGTCGAAGGCGAGATGAAGGATGAGGATGAGAGTCGCGTTTCCACCACGATCGATTTAGAGATGCAACGCCTGGCTGAAGAGGCACTAAAGCGACAACTTGAAAAGCTCGATGTCGCCAACGAGAACAAAGCGCGGAAGGCGCAAGCTGCATTAGTGGCCCTCGATCCGAAAACAGGAAATGTCCTGGCGATGGTTGGTGGCCGTGATTACGCCGAGTCGCAACTGAACCGCGCCACGGATGCGCACCGGCAACCGGGCTCAACTTTTAAACCGTTCGTTTATGCTGCGGCTCTGGAATCAGGGCTATCGCCATTGCAAATGTTCACCGATGCACCGCGTGAATTTGTGTATGACAAGACGAGAACCTATCGTCCTTCAAACTATGGCGGTGGTTACTCGATGCGTGACGTGACGATGCGGGAAGGATTAGTAAAGTCTCTCAACGTAGTGACCGTCGATATTGCGATGAAGACCGGGTTGGCACGGACCGCGAGTGTTGCGGAACGATTCGGGTTGACACGACCGGAGAGATATCCCTCACTTGCGCTTGGAACTACGGAAGTAACTCCGCTGCAACTCGCCGGGGCTTATGCGAGTTTTGTTAACGGGGGCCGAAAAATCACACCGCGCGTGATCACCACCGTTGCTGCTCCCGATCTTTTTGAAAATCCACAAGCTGTCAGTCCAACCACTGCGTACATGATCACAAACATGCTGTCAGGCGTTATCGATCACGGTACTGCACGCGCGGCGCGCAACTCCATAAAAGGCGTTGCAGTTGCCGGAAAGACCGGCACGTCACGCGACGGTTGGTTCGTCGGCTACACGCCGAATCTGGTTTGTGTGGTCTGGATTGGTTATGACGATAACAGTCAACTGGGGCTGACTGGCGCCGCCGCTGCGTTGCCGGCTTGGGCCGATTTCATGAGCAGGGCAGTCGCGCTTCGTCCAGAGCTTGGTGGACGGACCTTTGAATGTCCTGAGGGAATAAAGTTCGTTGAAGTTGATGTTGATAATGGAATGCTGTCGACATTGTCGTGTCCGCATCGAGAGTTGATCGCGGTGGCGGAGCGGGTGCAGCCGAACGTTGAGTGTTTGCAGCACGGAAACTTGCCGTACGAAGAGGCCCAGCAGTATGAGGAAGGTGAGCGAGTGCGTCAGACAGTTAGAGGTCGGAGTTCAAGCCGAGCCGAAGGGTCGATCGGAAAACGCTCAACGATTGCCCGAACAACCGATGTTTACGTGGACGCGCACGGCAGGCGAACACTGGTAAACGATCTGAGATAAAACCGCCGGCGATTCAAAATTGTAGGGGTGTTCCTCCGTGGGCACCCCACTTTCCCT
>JANNON010000646.1:0-17283 GCA_031399105.1 Blastocatellia bacterium
TTCGACTCCCGCCCTCGGCATTTCCTAACCCCACTCTTTCAAGCAGCTTGGGACTCGTTCGTCGAGTCGTCGCTGGTTTGAAAAACCGAACGTGGGCCAGCATCACATTGGCTTGGTTGAACGAAGGGCTCGACGGCCGAAGGCGTGGCCATCAAAGTGAAGTTCGATGGTTTGGATGTCGGCAAGATTGAGAAACTTATTTAAGTTGTTTTTCAAGCCGAAATCGAGGGTCCACGTCGTAAACGGGCTTAGTGCCGAGAATTCTTTATCGGCGATGACGCCGGGCTGGATGATCGGATCGCGGCGGTCCGGATCGTAACTATAGCGGAACGAGATCGGCCTCGGCGGGCAGTTGAAGTGGACGACGCCTTTCTCATCATTGTTGTCCACGGGACGAACCGCGCCTTCTCCCGCCATCGTCATGGCCACGTTCAGCACGTCTGTCTTGCCGCCCTTGACGCCTGGAAGAGCTAAAGTGACAGATTCCACCTTGACGAGTGTGAGTCCCTCAAATTCCGGATGCGTGTGATCGACCTTGAAAGTGATCCTGCCGGTGGTAGGCAAGCCTTCGAAGAGAGACGGATCTTCTTCCCTGGAGATAGTGACTTTAACGTCCGTAATCGGGCCGTAGGGGCGACCCACAGATCTCAGATAGTCGTCATAAGCTGTGAGCAAGCGCGCCTGCGTGTCCGCCAGCGACGCGACGTTCAGGTCGCTGAGTTTCTCCATAAGATCTTTCCGCTGGGTGCCCGTGTGATAGTAGAAAGCTCGCGAACCCTCGTACAGCAGGTGAATGAGATTTTGCTTCGACCAACCCAGCGCACTTCGGAAGAATGAAGTGTAGGCAACCGGCACCAGCGCTTGCTTATTCTCGCTGATGATGGTCTGCACAGATTGGATGTGCGCCAGGAGTTGTTCGGACAGCGCCTTGAGTTCGGCTTTCTGCACAAACAGCGCGTTGTACGCCAGGATCTTTTCGTTGCGGGCTTGATTCAAATCGAAGAACGCCCGCACCGCAGTGCGAAGTTCCTTAGACTGATTTGGAAACTTCTTGATGAGCGGCTTGATGTTTTCCTCAAACTCCTCACGGAGAACGGCTATCTTGACGGAATCGGGCTTGCCCGCCTTGACGGCATCATTGACGGTGGAGAGTTGCTTACCCAGGCTTTTGAGGTCGCCCACCGTCTTCTGAATCTTCTCAATCACATCCTTGGCTTGCCCGATCGTCGCGGCAGCTTTCTTGGCTTCGTCGAAAATATCGAGAAGTTCTTTCCCGCCCTTGATGGCGCCAACGACGTCAAACGCTCCGCTTCCAACGGTCACCAAAGCCTTCGTGACATTGATAACGTTCTCCAGATTGCACTGCTCATCGACCTTCTTGCGAATCTCGTCTTCGATTGCCGCCTGCCCCCGTCTCATAACGGCCACTTGGTTTTCGATATCCTTCTGGAGGGAAGTACAGGCGTTTTCTTCCGCTTCAATCTCCTTCTGAAGCACCGCGTTCGCGCCGTCCGTCTTGGCCAAGTCGCGGGTGAGCTCAGTCACCGTCGCATTGAGGGCAGCAAGCTTCTCCGCGACGCTCTTATTGGTGTTGTTGTAGATGTCGAGCTGCTCTTCGACGATCTTGCCCAGTCCGATCAGTTCGGTGACCCGCTTCTGATTGTGGCGCAGGCTCAGAACCGGCGCCCAGTTGTAGGGATGGCCGAAGTAATCGAGACCGCGCTGGAGGCGGAGCATCTCAACGCGCGCAGAGGAGCAGAGCGCAGCCCGAGCATTGCGGTCCTGAACGGGCAGCGCGTTATCTCCCTTCGTGATCGAATCAGGGCATACGTTGCAGAGCCATAGGAAGAGCGTAGCGGCGAACTGATAGTCGGCATCGGAGTCGGCATTAAGGAAGGTGAGCTTACCGATGCGCTGCACCATCAACAGCTGGTCCAGCTTCATGGAAAGCGCCATCTTGTCGTAGGAGTAGGCGGGGAAGGTCTTTGGCCCCATGCCCTCGACCTTAGCCCCGTTCGCTTCGATCTTCCCGGCGGTCCCTGCATTGCCGCGATTGCCAAGGAACGAGGCCACAGGCCCTTCGTCGCCGCGCGGGCCATCGGGACCGGAAGCTTGTTCTACCTCCTGGCTGTTGTACAGGCGGACGTAGAAATCGGCGCCGTCGCCACCTTCGCCTCCCCTGCCCCGCGCGCCGGCCATCGCCGGAGCGCCGCCCGCGCCAGCATCGGCCAGAAGCAGAATCGAGAGGGGAGCTGCCTTCATGAAGTTCAATACGATCGCGCCGCCCGCGCCCCCATTACCTGAGTGTCCGGCATCGCCGCCCTGCCCACCGGGCTTGCCCTTTTGCCCGCAGGTTTCGCTAGGTGTGTTGTAGCGGCCAGCGGGATCCGCGTAAACATAGGTCGAGGTCGGCTTACCATTTTCCCCCTTCGCTCCTTCCATTCCTTCATGGCCATCCTGGCCACGGCCCCCCGTGCCACCTTGTGCGAGTATCACCAGGCTCGGCGCTCCTCCTGCTTCCAGTTCGCGATTGAGTTCCACGCAAACGGCCTCCGCGAGCGCTTTGAGAGCCGGCGCAAAAGCTTTCGCCGAAGCCGCGCCAACGCGGTCGCGAATCTGCAGAAGCGCGCACTCTCGAAGCTTCTCTAATTCGCCGATTGCGGACCCAGGCTTCAAAGTCAGCGAGGCAGTCACGCGGATTGCTCCCGGCGCGAGCTTCCAGCGGCTCTCGTCGCTTTGAATTTCGACCTCTGCCTGGAGAGAGCAGGGATCGGTTGTGAAGGGAATGGCTTGTGTCTTTCCATTCCAATTGGAGTTATCGCATTCCGTGATGGCGAAGCCAGCGGGCATATCGGCTTTCAGGTTTTGTACGGAGACGAGAACAGTTACAGACTTTCCGTCGCCGTTATCCCGGCAGCCATCGACCTTCAAACCCCCGAAACCCTGAATGGGTGTCTCTGGAAACTCCACGCTCCCCTTCAGGGTGCGGAACCGGCAAGGAGTCTCGTCGCGGAAGTTCCAATGCACCTCCACCGGAATCGAAAAGGCCCCAAGCTTGGACTGGGAGGCAAATTGCTGAATGGCCTTCTGGAATTTTGGCCCCACCACCTGCGGCAGACTCATGTTCTTGAGAAGGGGCGTTCCGAAGGGTATGTCGGCCGCGCCTACCAGTTCGTCGGCAATGATGGTCACATTGCCGGCGGCCTCGCCGCCCGATCCGTTCGCACCGGGACTACCCTTTGCGCCACGATTCATATCCTTCTGCTGCGCCACATCGCCCGGCTTGTAGTTGTCTGTGGCGCTGGGCCCGGCGACGTCGATTGAGGCGTTCTTCGTGAGTTTCACCCTACGCGCGAAAATGCCGACGTTTTTACCAGGCAACACGAGATGGTCCGCGAGTTCTACTGTGTCAGCATAGACATGTATGTGATGGGGCGCGAGAGGTCGGCCCTTGTTGGGTTCTTCCGGTAGTTTGTAACCAAGGTCGAGCTGTTTGAGGTCGATATGAAACGCGTAAATGGACTTAATGCCACTTTCCGTCGTTATGATCGGAAGTTCCTGAATCGGGGCACCAGTGGGGGGCATAAACACTCGATTTACGGGATAAGATTTCAAGAGCGGCAGCAGTATAAAGCACCACTACGTTCGTAAGCATTGTTTTTGGTGCGCTACCAGCCTGGTATGTGCGCGTATAACATCTTGTGAATTTTTGCGGGATTGAGCTTGCAGCCTCCGGCGTTGTCCATCAGCGCCTGTGACCTGATCCGGAACCACCGTATCGTCCAGCTAATTCTGAGCTGCCCACTGCTCAAACGCTGCCGGATTGTGAAGCGTCGTAATATTCGGGTCAGATCGACTAGCGTGAGATCACGATCGATGAACCAGTCAAACGTTTTGGAAAAGATTGCGCCCGTCAATCGCGCGACGCGCGGCAGGAGGCAGTCTTTTTCCCACTCACCTGTCGAGGTGATGACATATCAGATCGGCAGACCGGCATACTTCAAACAATGAAGTTTCGCATCCTGATCCGCTCTAAAATTGGTTATTAGTTAGACCAGCTTCAATTGGTTATTAGTTAGACCAGCTTCGTGGACCGAAGGATGAATAACCATGGATACAGAAACGCTAAAAATCGGTAGGAACGTCCGCTGTCGTGTCGGCGATAATCGGTGGACCAGTGACATTCATATCTCAGAATCGAGTGCTAGCCCGCAAAGCGCAGTTGGATTACGAACTAGATGCCAAGAAGCGTTTTTACGCGGGCTGCTGAGATGGGAGTTCCCGAGCATGTACGACGTGACATTCTCGGACATTGCTCATAGAGCATGACTGGCGATTACACTCATGCTTCACCCGAGGAAATGGAACGAGCGATGGAAGCGGTAGCCGATTACAGTCAGCTATTGTCGAAATCCTCGGCAAAATCCAGGCAAAATGGAATGCAGCGGCGCTCGCTGAAATCTGCCTCTGTTCTGTAAGTGATTGAAAACTCAGGAGAAGATTGGTAGCGGGGGGGAGACTTGAACTCCCGACCTTGGGGTTATGAAAGCGCCCTTGGTTTTGTGCATTTTGTGACATCGAGTCACACAACTTTAACATTCATTACAACTTGCCGCCGTTACAGAGCACTTCAGTTTGCACCGATTGACATGGATTGACAGTGATTTTCATCGAGTCACGTGACCATAGCGTGACAAAATCCAATTGATGGTTTGCACTCTTTTCATGAACGACTAGCGCGAGAGCTCCGCCGATTTTGATTCCTCCACGAATCCGAGGGTTCCACTCCACGATCGAACCAAATGCGTTTCTTCATATTGGAATTAACGACGAAGTATTCGTGTGCAAAGGATCTCGTTCGTCTGTTTAGCTCATCCACCGACGATTCACCTAGTTTGACACGTCCGTTACGACCCTTTCGATTTAACAACAGCATCTGTCGCGGAGAGAGAGGTAACGTAATCTCTATCGTGTCGTACATAAGCGCAGGTGTTTGATAGAACGGTGTGCGTTTACATGCTTCAGGATCAAACCACACACACGGATTATCCGACGTAATAAATCCAGTAGCATCGTCGGTTTCGAACAGTACTAAGTCAATTGTAGATAATATTGGCGCTAGCGTTCCGACCTCAGCGCTAAGCCACGACTGTAATGGTCTTTTCGCCCATTCGTCGACTTTTTCAGGAGGTATTCGAATCGAGCCGTGAACGCTTTTGGGCCCTGGACCGATCTTCCGCCTTTGTTCGGGCGTGAGGTTTTTCACCTTCGCCGCAAGTCGCTCCCGCTGCTGCAGTACCTGATTCCATATCTTTGAGTGATGCTCACGTCGAGCCCTCGTGCGAGCATGCATAGCGGCAGTGAAAGCACACAAAACAAAGTGGTCCTCCGGTGTTAAAGGCTTTCGCCTTGTCGCTTTATCCCTGACAGTACTGAAACGAGATTCAAGTTCCTGTAGCCCCTTCTCCAAGGTTAGATCGCGACTGCCATCGCTACTGTGAACGGTATACATGTCGGTCTCGCTAAAAATATTCTTAGGAGCCTTCTTTCGAACGTGAGCGCCATCTTTCGAAAACTGCCAAACGTAAGGTGTCTGCTCCGTCGGTGTGTTGGGGTCACACCAGGCTTTTAAGTAACAGCGGGGGATAAAGTGCTGGTTCTTATGGCTTGCCATTATGCTTCTCGCGGCTCTCTAATGCTGACTCATCAGGTCTGTTCCCCACATGAATTCGGAGTTTTCGCTTTCCGAGTCGCTCTTCGATTAGCGCTTTCATGCCTTCCCTCAGGTCCGCGAACAGATCACGCTTAGCGCCGGCTTCGCTTAGGGCTTTGACTGATCTCTTATCGTTTTCGCCTTGCCTCAAGTTATTTCTTGATCATTTCTCTGAACTGAAGCGGCGTCGGGTCCGCCATCTCATCCAGATTCCTTGGGCTCGATTCTCGGCTCGCGCCGGAGCCTCTGGAGATATCTTAGGCCCTCCGCAGCGCACAGTAGAAGACGCAAGTTTTTCGCGATCATCGTTAGGCGGCGATTCTACTTATTTCCCGACTGCGAACTCCCCTGCGAACCTGAACCTCCCTGTGAACCCCCCTGACTAGGTTGCGAGCCCGACGGCGCAGGCTGAGATGGCTGCTGCGGCGCAGGCTCCTTCGCTGGCCAAAGAGTCATACTTTTGTTGCAATCCTCGCCGCCAGGTGTTGGTCGAGTAAAAGTGGTATCAAGCCTTCTGTCTGTCATGGTTATTCACCTCATAAAGTTCTTCACACTGAAAATTAGCAAGCCTACTACCCCAAGCGTGAACACGATCACCGATAGCCAGTTTGCTAGGCGTGCCCCTATATCCCATGCTTTTGCGCGAGCCTCGTGCGATCGTATTCGGGCGTCAATAGCGTATTGAAAGAAAAGAAACGACACGAGTATTGACGCAAGGGCGATCCCGAAAGATATCCAGGCTGCAGAGAGTACCGCTCGCCACTGTGCAGGCTTTGTTGGGAGCTGTTGAATGAACGTCAGTGATAAGCCCAAGGCGCCAGCAGAGAGCATTATCATGGTTTGGTCGAAGCTTCGCGCCGCTTCGCGCTTGGCATCAATCAGCAGTTTTCGTTCTTCATCTTCAAGCTGGTCAGTTTTACCAACGGTGGAAATCATGCTAGTCGTACGACCTCATCTAGAAGAAGCGCCCATATCGAAAGAGCGCTTTACAACTAAAGCTCAATCTCAAACTGGGGTGTAAAGCGCAATCCTGTATTGCGAACTGCCTGGATTTTGTCACAGATGTACATCTTGATCCCGGGCTTTCCGCTCTTCCCACTACCCGATGGGTCGTATGCCCAGAAATACTCGAGACCGCGGTTATCTGATTTCCGCACGCGAAATTCCAGCTTGTATGGCTCCACGGTCCTGTTGATACCTTCATAGAGCAAATCT
The DNA here is from genome assembly GCA_031399105.1 of Blastocatellia bacterium. Taxonomy (GTDB): domain Bacteria; phylum Acidobacteriota; class Blastocatellia; order Pyrinomonadales; family Pyrinomonadaceae; genus PSRF01. The sequence continues at coordinate 6,929 of JANNON010000646.1, forward strand.
ACAAGGGTTTGTGATCTTCCAGCGTTAATTATTGTGCTGCGAATGTCCGCCGAGAGATAAGGGACCGAGGAATAGGACATAGTTCGGGCGCGGATGCTTGGCGTGAAACCTCCGAGGCGCCCACCGCCAGCGAAGGCGGGCATCGTTGGAGTCGCCGCCGGCGCAACTAGAGCAAAGAGACTATTAATAAGCTCGTAAAAGTTTGCAATGACGTAGTCGAAGTTAAACAAGCTTCTGATTGGGCCAATAATCCCAACCCAGAGAGTTCGGAACTCCTCCAGAGGAAGAGCCAGTAACTGATTCTTTGCTGCACTGGGCTCAGAGTCGAAAACGGATTTCCTGAGAAACGTTGAAATGACTTCTCGTCGCACAACCGGATAATCCTGGGCAATCAGAATGGAGTAGAGCAAATCAAACATGTCGACGGCCTTCCGACGGTGGAGCAGTGTCGTCAGTTTTGAAGCTAATACTTCTTCAATTTTCTGGCAGCGAAGAGCCGTGATACAAGTTTCCACGTCGGAGTAAGGATGAATGAGTGTTCGCGTCTGAATCGGTAGATAGATTTTGTCGAATTGCGTAATGTCCAGTTGCGCCTTTAACGTAATGCTCTCTTCGTTGTAGAAGCCCCTAAAGTAGACTCTCGCCTCCAGTGCCTCTACACCTGGAATGCGCAGCCCCTTCTCTTTTACTAGTGTTCTACTGGTGTCGAAGCTGATTCCTGTTTCAGCTTGGACTTTGGCACATATTCGGTTCAGCTCTCCTTTAAGAATGATTCATCGACGCTTTGAAGAGACGAGAAATCAAGATCCTTAGAGAATCTTGTATCGGGAAGATAAGCCTTGCGTAGACAGTTTCCGCCTTTTAAGACGAGCTGAGATCCAAGTGGGGATCCAGAATACAACGCATGTAGAACGCGGCCGTGGACGTAGTCTTTCTCCACAGCGGCAGAGCCAAGTCCGAACTCGGTGGCTTTTTGATCTATTTCTGAAGTGTCGATCATCGCGATGTCTGGTAGGTTACTTCACATGAAGCGGCCTCAGAATACTGCTCAGTGAGCGACCAATATCACTTACTCCAATGACCAAGAACCCACTCCCATTTCTGAGTCGTATAGTCCCAGCGCCAATGCGCCTTAACCCATTTGGTCTTTCCAAGAGGGCGTAGCGTTTGCATGTTTTGCATGCGGTCCAGAGGCTTTAAGGGCTTGAGCGGCTTCAGCGGACGTATCTTTTTGATTCCAGCCATAACAGTCATGGTAAGCAAGCTCTTTTGAACTAGCCCTTCTTACTTTCCTTTCCTTCGATTGTAGGGCGATAATTGGTTTCAGACTAATTCTTTTCTCGGAAGCCTTAGTACTTACTGCCGCTGGTGTTCGACCGAGTTTTAGTCCGATGACTCTCGTTGGTGTGTTTTCATCTGCAAGTTTTCGAAGCTGCGATACTTCGCTCGGCTTCCAATCCTTGCCTGAGTTGCGATTGTATTTTGCCATGAACTTTTCTTTCTCCTTTCCAACAAGCACGAAGGCCTATCAAGATTTCCTTTAGCGAATGAGGTCAGCTCCTTTCTTCAAAACCCTTGTGACTATTCCTTGAATCTGAAATTCTTCGGTTAGGATTATCGGCGTGTAGGTTTTCGACGACTCAGGTTTCAGCATGTAGTAACCGGGACCTTTGACGAGTCTCTTGATCGTAGCTTCACCATCGACAAGCGCGACAATTATTTCACCTGGCTCTGCGGTTGGCTGTCGGCGTACTGCTACGAGGTCGCCATCTTCAATATTCGCGCCATGGACCAGTGCTTTATTCATAGAATCGCCGCGGACTCGTAGCAGGAAGTATTCAGCACTTTGTGGAGTCAGTAAGTCTTTAGGAAGCTGTACCCAACCTTCACGATTCTCTTCCGCAAGCATCAACGGTCCGGCGGGAACTTCACCCACCAGAGGGACCATGCGAGTTTCGATTCTTTCCTGCAAAGCCCTTAAAGGTTTCAGTCCCCGCGCGCCAGGCCACCGCTGAATGTCCCCCTCCTCTTCGAGCCATGCCAGGTAACGAAGCACAGTTCTCTTCGAGCCGACTTTGAGAACACGTCGAAGCTCCTCCACGGTCGGCGGAAGGCCGTGATGGGCAATCCAATTCTGAATCGCCCGAAGAACCTCCTCTTTGGTTAAGGATTTGGGTTTTGTCATGTTAAAGCACCGCTCACTGTCACCTATGTTTCCTTATGAAGTATACTCGCGTGGCGAATTTCGTCAAGGATTTCATTGATATATTTGGTGATTCTCATCTGCTCAACTGACTTGCGCGGCAGAATCTGATGATTCTTGAAATATTACAATATTTGTAATACTATCTGATCGGAGGTTGATATGACTGGAAAGGACCTCAAATTAGGCAGGGAACAAAAGGGTTGGACTCAAGACGAGGCCGCTTCCAGGCTTAGCGTGTCTCAGCCGTACCTTTCTCTAATGGAGAAGGGTTTGCGACCGGTGCCCGAGAAATTGGCTCACAAAGCCGCGACTGCATTTGGATTGTCTGCGACAACTCTGCCAGTAGAAACAAGCTGGGAAAGCGTTCAACCCAAGGATGCGAAGACTCTCGCTACGGACCTTGCGTCTCTGGGATATCCGGGATTTGCATATCTCAAATCAAAACGCAAAAAGAATCCTGGCGAAGTTTTACTTTCAGCACTAAGTGCTAAATACCTTGAGAGTCGTGTTGCTGAGGCTTTACCTTGGCTATTGCTAAAGTATCCCAATCTAGACTGGGAGTCGCTCGTTAGCGCTGCCAAAGTAAGAGATCTCCAAAACAAGCTCGGCTTAGTTACGAGTGTTGCGCGCAGGGTTGCTGAGAAACGCGGAGAGAACGATAAGGCTGAACTTCTTCGTAAGCAGGAAAAAGCCTTGGAACGGTCGCGGCTATTGTTTGAAGATACTCTATGTAACGACTCGCTAACGCAGGCAGAGAGACGTTGGCTCGAAACAAATCGACCTGACGAGGCTAAATACTGGAGAGTCTTGACAGACCTTTCGCCAGAACATCTGAGCTATGCCGTCTAACTTCCCTCCTGAGCCATGGAAGTCCTTCTTCACTGAAATAGATGCGTCTCTTGAAGAAGAAGTGGTGCTGCACTGTTTGGGCGGCTTTGTAATGACTATCCTTTACGGGTTAGATCGTCCGACTGCGGACGTCGATATCCTGCCAATCGGATCGAATGCCGCAACCGATTCTCTGATAGGCTTGGCAGGTCAAGGGTCAACACTTCACAAGAAATACAGAGTCTATCTCCAAGTTGTCGGCGTGGCGCAGGTACCGGTTAATTATGAGGATAGGTTGACGGAAATGTTTCCGGGAACGTTCAATCACCTGCGTCTGTTTGCTCTGGACCCGTACGATCTCGCGCTCTCGAAACTCGAACGTAACGCACAACGCGACAGAGATGACGTCAAGCATCTGGCGCTGTCTGTCCCTTTAGATCTCAACATGCTGCAAGAGCGCTATCAGAAGGAGCTGCGACCGGACCTCGGCAACCCGGAACGAGAAGATCTGACTTTGAAGCTTTGGATCGACATTATTGAAGAAGAGCGCCAACGTGGCTAAGATGCCGGACAAAGTTTCGTAGCACGCCGAGACCTGTGAAATGAAAGCACAGGTCAAAGCAATGAATCTCGAAAATCGAGAGCGAACAATGAGAAGGTTGAGACGAGCAGCGGTAAATGTCTTTGCCGATCTCGGTTCTCAAAACGCGGAGGCGCGTCTTTTAAAAGCAGAGTTAGCAACGAAGATTGCTCGATTGATCGAAAAGAAAGGTTGACAATCAAATCAGCTCGCGAATCGTTCATTAGAATGCAATTTGTCCACTTCTTCGGTTGTCAGGCGAGCTGCGCCGCCGCCTGTTTGAAACTCTTCCAAGAGTCCTTGATCTCCAATATGAGCGACCGCGGTAGAGTTTGCTGTGTCAAAAACGACTACTAGGTAATCATCTGCCTCGACACCCCGCCGACGAAACATGGGCCCAAGTCCCCACGCGCTCGCTTGGTTAGTCGCGAGCGTTCCCATCACGGATCCATCAGCTGCGCGAAGTGAGAATTGGCCATTAAGAAACGTTGTCATCGACGACGGAATAGTAACTACACCGCCATATACGGTGCTTTCTGACAATTGATAGCCGACCCAAACTTTGCCATCCTCTAGCCAACCACTATCCTTCCGCACACGTCCACGCTGTATCGACGGCTTTAACGATTCGACCAACCCTGGAGGCACTTCAATACCTCGCAGACCGTACACGCCCCGAGCATGTTTCGTCATGATGGGTGAGTAATCTATATAGACATAGAATGTGCTACGGGACATTCCACGCGAAAGACACAGCTCTTCGAGTCTCTCTCGCTGCATGGCTGGACCATTGGCGTCGAGAACCTCCGCAATCACAACCTCAACGTCGGAAAGTACCTCCTCCCACTTGAAATCAACGTTGGCCCTGATGAATGAGCCTTCGACATCGCACCAAGGAAGTTGGCGACACATTTCCAGAATGACGCGTCTTGGGGGAGCGATCCCTCCCATCCGGTGATTTCGCCGAACACCATCCCGCAGTTCCCCAATGTCAATTCGTTCGCAAATCGAAAGAATCTTCTTAATCCGGTTGGTAACGCGATTTCGTAGGTGCGTGTTCAGCCAAAACCATCCACTCTCTTGATCGAGCCATCGAAAATCGTTCTGCTTTGTGATAATCCTCGTCGCGAGATCAGCGGGAACAGCGTGCTTCTCAGAAACGCGCGCACTTAGCTCCTCAATGGTAAGCGCGCCCCAATGCCTTATTGCCTTATGAGCCAGTCGTAATACCTTCGTTGCTGAATCTTGAGCACCGACTTCGACAGCTGTTCTCAGGCCCCCTGTGTCAGCAATTGAGAATCTAGGTTCGCGCTGAAGCAACCGGGCGGCGCTTTGAAGTGATTCCAATCGAAAGGCTTTATGTGCGATGCCTTCTCGAACAAGTTGAGCTTCAATCTCGCTTGCGATCCCAGGCAGTCTTGATGCAACGAGACATAATCCTCTATCGAGTGTCGGGGCAAAGGGCTGCCTGCCGGTAAAGAACCGACCGAGCTTGTCGCAGATCTGCCGAACACGCTCACGGGTCATGACATACCTATCGCCTAGTTCCTGCAATGTCTCCTTCTTAAGTCCATCTAAGCCGAAACGACGAGTGAATATTTCTGCGTTCCGACGATTGCGCACGCCAGCCATGAAGGACGCCAACTCTTCCTCTACCTTCATTTCCGAAAGAGACTCGATTTGTTCTCGAAATTGCTGGATCTTGGGTAACAGTTTTGCTGGATTGGTTGGGACAGTAGAACCATTCAGTAGTGCCTTGCCGGCCTCCTGTGCATTTTCCGCTTGAGTGGAAATGGTTCGAAGCAGATTTCCAAGCCGCGGATCATCGTTCAGAATCAGCTCGCCTCCGGCCAACTCTTCAAGGAGCTTTGCCTGTATCGCTAGTTCGTTGGCAGTAGCGGTCGACTGACCTTCGTCCTCTTCGGCGAAGCAGAAAAAAGGCTCAAGCACCGCAACTAGGTCGGCTAGAGTCTCTCTACCAAATGAAGGAAGCAAAAGAAGATCAGCCACAGATTGGTCACTCAATGCCTCAGGATGGTCGATGAAGCCTGCTTTCTCCAAACAGTTATAGGTGCGGTTTCTGAGCTCCAAATTCTCAACCTTTAGGTTCTCTTGCAACTTAGGTAAACGACGCAAACGTATTTCGGCCGGAACATTGAAACGCAACACACAACACTCTCGTATTGTCTTAATATCCTCCCTATTAATAACGTCACGAGATTCTGCATCGCCAAACTGGTGGGCCGGCTCTAACGGCTGGTCAGACCAGCTCTGAGAGCAGACCAAGTCCAACGTCGTTAAGAGATCAACAAGGCTCTTAACCCCGAAGTTTCGCATTGCCAGTAAATTGTTAATTGTAAAAAGTCCGATAAGCTGCAAATCGCGTTGCACACCTAGTTCCATCAGCCGGTTGAAAGTTCTGGTCTCCAATTCCAAGTCTGCAAGACGTAATCCTCGAGGAGGCGTAGGCAGCCGTCTGTTGCCAACTCGTTCCCGAATCGTCACAAGCTCACTCCGCAACGCTAAAATGATTTGTTCACCAATCTCCATCAGTTCCCGACCGCTTGCATTTTTGTATGCGCTCTCGTCCAAGCTACGAAGCTCTGTCGGGAGGAACTCTCGCAGCATAGATGGCACAATCGGATAGCCTGGTCGAGGATAGTTGGAGATGGCCATTGACTAAGAACGAAGTTATTCGGAATAAAGTAAGGCGCCTTTGCGCGCCACTCGGTTAAGAGTTTCGCGAATGTCGAAGATCGGATCTGACGGATCGATGTATTCGTCACGCGCAGCTAGCTCAGAGGCAAGCGCAACGGCATACTCCGAAAATGCCACTTCGTATGCCAAGCGACGAAAAACGGGGTCTTCTATCGCCCTTTTTCCTTTCGCGGCAAGGAGCTGAGGGTGCTCAAGATTGATATATATCGTTCTATCATCCCGCATGTATTGCGCACGATGTGATTCCGAACCAAGATTTTTGAACTTGACGTCAAAACCGCCCTTCGGCTTGGGCGCGTTCTTGGTAGATTGACCGCCCTGGCCCTGCCGTTCGGCTGCCGCAGAACCAGGAGCTACGAGAGGGGCCAACGTCCTTGGCTTGTTACCAGCACCGCCTCCTGTACCCTCGGTCGTCGTGCCAATTCCACCACTCTCAGAAACTATGACCGCCGGGACTTCCGATCCAAAGATCACGTCGGACTCATCCAGGCTGCTCTGCGATTCTGTATCGCTTAAATCAAAAGCACCGGCGGCTCGCGCTTTGACTTTCGCGACCCTTTGGCGAAACGTGTCAAAATCCTCATTGATGACACTGGCTATCTCGGCCGCCTGCGTCGCCAACTTGCGAGCGTCCTCATCGACCTTACGTTGCTTTTCAGCCTGGGTGAGTTCTTTGCGAATCTCCTCAACCTTCAGACCGATGAATGCGTAGACTGCCCTCACTAGATCATTGTTCGGGTTGAGTCGCATGGAACGGCTTACATCGCACGGCGCGATCGGTGAGTTATCTTCATCGAGCCGTGGAACATCAATCTCACCAAAGATGTACTGGGCCATCTCCCGACCTTCACTACCTGCAAGGGTGGTCTCGTGCCAGACGCCTTTGGAGAAAATCGTCACGCCCCGCAAGTCCTCTTCGAGCGGAGCTTTTGATACCTTGACTATCAACTCAACATCTCCAATTTGATCGAGTAACTGACCATCTGGCCTGAATCTCTTCTCCTCAGCAACTGGTGGCTCCGCAAACTCACACTCGTGATTATTAACAAAAACCAGCACGTTCTTAGTCCAGTGCGCAAGGTGTCGCTCGATGTAATGAATAATTCCCGGTAATGAATAATTCCCGCCTGGTCGAGCGACCTAAGGTGAACGTTATCAATCTCGACGGTTGTTCCGTTCGATTCCGAGCTACTAACTTCCCGCTCAATTAGCTCAACTGGAATGGGATCTTCAGAGTTCATTGCTTCGATAGATGACCTAGTTAGCTCGACCTTCGTCCTCTTGCCTCGGCAGACCGTCGTGATGCGCAAACCGTCCGCGATACCGAACGCCGCCGACTTACCAGTGCCGAATCTGCCACGGCCCCCACGTCCCTGCTTACGATCTATGTTTTCACCGTGCATAACGAAAAAGTTTCGCAGCCCGTCCCAATCCATTCCGCGTCCGTTGTCTGCAATCGTGATCTTCTTTTTCTTACTGTCGAGAGAGACTTTAACCACGGGGTTCGTGCCGGGGTCGACATACTGCAGACCGTTCGAGACGTATTCCCAGACGACCAGCTTGTCGGTCTTGAAGAGTCCAGCGCTTTGCATGAGATCGCGAGCCACGTGGCTCTTGACGAAGATTTGTTGCCCATTAGCACTCATTCTTTCACCCCTTTTCGTACTTTATGAGCTATCGCCTTTATTGCCGGGGCTAGCTCCTTGTCGTCTCGAAAACTATTTAGGATGCGGAGAAGTTTTCGTTCCCGAGCTTCGGGCTCGACGTAATCATCGATACGAAAAAATGCTGCTGCCTCCTGATGCGAAACAGTGCTGATCCCTTCCCCTTGGAACTTTCCATATGCATCGCTAGAGAGCATGCGCTCTCGCTCGTTTCGCACCCAAAGTTTTTCCTTTGCGCTCGGCCGGACGCGGGTAAGATCTTGGCCCTCAATATCGCCCAGCCTCGAATGCGCGAATTCAAGGCCGCTCTCCGAAAGCATCCATCCCTTGGTTCCCGATCCGTTAACTAGCCCACCATTCTTGACCTTCTTTGCATCCGACAAGAAGGCGCGCACGTTCTCAATATTGATTTGCTGCGGATACTTTCGCCATGTGAAACGTCCGGGTGCGAGGTCGTTAGCTTTTATGGCGATGTCTTCTGTGTCGATAAACTTCGACTCTCCGCCTAAGAGATAGACCGCCAATGTGACCAGTTCGTGATTTGAGAATTTATTAGACATTTCAAATGTCGTGGCTCTTCCGAATGAATCGCCGTCACCATCTCCTTAAGCGTGTCGGACTTGGTCCCAAATGGCGTCCGGGCTCGAGGGGAACCCATTCGCCGGTGCTTGGTAACTTCCTCGACGCGGCATTTCCAACAAGTTCATCTGCCGAAGCAATGCCAAGACCATGTATGTTTGGTACATCGGACAATCCAAGTTTTCTTGAACTGCTTCGGCAGTGAATTCTTTTCTTGAAGTTGCGAGCGCTGCGACTTTTGCGATGACCTTTTCGAACTCTGAACGGGGCACAATATGTTCGTATTCGGTTTTCTCATCCCTTCCCAGCCCCGTCTTGATCAATGACCGCCCTCGAACCCTATAGTGCGGGTAGTCCTTCTTATTCTTTTTGCCCACCTTGGCCGATACTTTTCCCTTCGGCGGCGAAATCGCCCCAACCGCTACACGGCTGTCAGTCGCGCCGTTCATCAGCGACAAAGTCTGCCGACGCAGACCATCTACTGATTTGGCCAAACTGAACAAGGCTTCAGCTTTGTGCCACTCGTTATCTTCCCCTTTAACAGATTCGCGGCTGCATTCGAACAACGTCTCTCGAACGTCATTAAGCGTACGCGCGATTCTTGATAGTTCCTGATTCAGCTTAGCGGTCTCTGACATGGACAATTCCTCCGCTCTCCGTCGCCATACTGTGTTGTAGCGTAGCCTACTCTAGCGTACTGTAGCTTGGCTGTCAAGGTGGGCGAGTGCTAATTGCAGAAAATATCGTGAACAGGCTGGGGCGTCTGGACCCGAACGGCGCCAGTGCCAGCGATTCGGCCGGTCATCCGATAATCGAGAATTATGTCCTGGTCAGACATACAGCGCGCCATCTGAAAAGCGATGTCACGCCGCATGCACCGGAACATAATGACGATTATCGTACGCCTCGCGTTTATTACTTTCCCTCCGGATTCATACCTCGCCTGTTCCTCGTGAGCCTCGCTCGTGGCCGAGAAACATGGTCCGCTTGAGTCCCACCTGATGGAAATAAAGTTTGCGGAAAGGTGATAAAGAAACAAACTAGGGAGGGCAGACAAGATAGAACGCGATTCCAAACTTTATCAATCCTCTAAGTCTCCTCTTTTCAGTAGCTTTAGAATAAAGCAAATCATACGAAGAAACTTGGGCGACTGGGAAAGTTACTCAACTTCCCGACCCTCTTAAGTTTGTGGCTTTATTTGTGCACTCCGCCAAGCATTTCGATAAGACGGAGGTGTTATGGCGATAAGACCACGAGGAAGGAAGCGATCACTCTCGAAGAAGGTTTCATCGTTCAACATGTGGATGGATCAGGTCTACCAGGTTCGGGCAATCATGGAGGCGACCGGAGCGATGAAGGACGCTCCCGTGATACGCGAGCTATTGGACGAGGCGTTGACCGCGCGTCGGCGAAAGGCTTTGGGCATCACCGACTCTGAGGAGCCTCCGGGTCAGGTAGTCACCGAAACGCTGCACACGCTGCAAACTCTACTGCTCAGGCTGATTAAGCACGAAGACCTATTACTTCGTAATCAAAGAGTGAGAACCAAGCTTCTAGTCGAAACCTTTGTAGAAGCGCGCACAGGTAGGGCTTTAGCTTGGGAAGAACTTATCGAAAGGCCCTTGATGCAGAAAGGTAGAACGAAGCAGGATCTAACCAACTATTTCGACATGAAAACCCGCTATGCAAAGGAACATGCGGTCGAATTATTGAAATCCGAGGAGATCAGCAAATCGTCTCATGCACCCCATGAAACGATTTTCGCAATACGAAGCATTGG